>CAJANQ010000128.1 GCA_903941145.1 uncultured Actinomycetes bacterium | reverse complement strand
CGACCTGTTCACAGCCATCCGCGAGGACCGGGCCACCGTCGTCACCGACACCATCGACACGTTCACGCCGACCGGGATCCGACTGGCCTCGGGCGAGGAGCTCCCGGCCGACGTCGTCATCACGGCCACCGGCCTCGAGGTGCTATTCCTCGGCGGCGTCGAGCTCTCCGTCGACGGCGAGCCGCTGGTCCCCCACGACCACCTCACCTATAAGGGCATGATGCTCGACGACGTCCCCAACCTGGCCATGACGGTCGGGTACACCAACGCCTCGTGGACCCTGAAGGCCGAGCTCACCTGCCAGCATGTGTGCCGCATCCTCAACCACATGCGGTCGACCGGGTCGAAGGTCGCAGCGCCCCACAACCACGACCCTGCGGTCGACGAGGTGCCGCTCATGCCGCTCACCTCCGGCTACCTCCAGCGGGCGGCCGACGACCTGCCCCGCCAGGGCAGCCGGTTCCCGTGGCAGGTGCACCAGTCCTTCCTCAAGGACTCTCGGGCCATGAGGAAGTCCCAGGTGGACGACGGCGTCCTCCAGTTCAACTGAGCCAGCGCCGCCGTCGGGTCGCGGTCAGCAGGGCTGCGCCGCCGCCACCCGGTCCACCCACCGTCGGTCGGTGAACGCCCGGAGGTCGTCGGCGCACGTGTCGACCTCGACGAGCCCGGCCCGGCCGAGCGCGGCCGACAGGTCGGGCGCCCCCGGCGCAAGGTCGCGGAAGACGACCACGACGCCAGGGTTCTGGGACAGCAGCCCGGTCACCACGCCCAGCTCCCTGCGGAACGACCCGTTCCGACGGCCTGTCGACAGGTCGACCATCGGCGGCAGCAGCAGGGACGGCCGTCCGATGTCCGCGTAGAGGTCGCCCGGCCGGTTGCTGAACACCACGTCGGCGGCCGGCAGCTTCCCGACCGGCGACTGGGCGGCTCGGCGGAGGGCGTTGTCGACCGCTGCGGTATGGGCCCGGTGGACGTCGGCGAGCCCCGAGGTGCCCGCCAGCGCTACGACCAGTGCCAAGGTGGCTGCGACGCTCGCCGGCAGCCAGGCCGCCTGCGCAGGCCACCGGTTCTCCACCGCCGCGACGACCAGCGCACCGACCAGCACGACGAGCACCACGCCGGCGGGCCCCAGGACGCGCTGGTCGAGCGGCACGTTCACGTCGACGAGCGCCACCGAGGCCAGGACGACCAAGGGGTACACCCAGACGAACGCCGCCATCGCCACCGCGACACCGAGTCGCGCCGGTTCGTCGAGCCGGGAGCCGATGACGACGCTTCGGACCCGGGGCGCCACGACCACCGCGGTCGCTGCCACCGCCACCGCCACGACCACCAGCACTCGGAGCCAGTCGGCTACTCCCGGCTGCATTCCGAACCAGCCGGCCGTCACGTCGACCAGCCCGCCGGTGCGGCGCGTCCCGGGCGGGTGCCAGCCGAGGGCCTTGGTGGGCCCGGCGCCCCAGAGCAGTTTGCGAGCGAGCATCCAGGCGAGGACCGCGACCGGTCCGGACAGCAGCGCAGCGGCGGCCGGCCGGGCCCGACGGCCCCGGGTCGACGGCGCCAGGACCACCGCGACCGCGAGCGCTGCGCCGGCGGCCAGTCCGACGAACCGCACCAGTGTCGCGACCACCACCAGCACCAGTGCGAGTCTGAACTGACGGCGTCCACCAGCCATCGAGCTGCCGCCAGCGAGCAGCGCGCCCAGGACGAGCGGCAGGAACAACGACTCCGCGAGCACGAACACCGACTGGTCGAGCACGTTCACGGACTGCAGCGGCGTGTAGCCGGCGACCACCGGTCCGCCCATGACGGCGACCGCCACGGCCACCCCACCGGCGAGCGACCCGGCGAGCAGCTCCACGACCGCCACCACCAGCACGACGGTGGCACCTACGGCGAGCACGTTGAGCAACCGGGCAGCGCCCACCGGAGACATTCCCAGCCGGGAGACCGCTGCGACGGCCGTCGGGTAGACCGGCGGCCACTCGGTGAAGGGCATCCGCCCACGGGCCAGCAGCTGTTCACGGGCACCCACGTCGGTCGTCTCGGGGACGATCGGGCTGGTGACCCCTCTGCCGGACGCGATGTTGGACGCTGCTGCCAGGTACTGGCCGCCGTCGGGCGTCACGACCATTCCGGGGGACGTCACGAGTGCTGCGGCACCCGCACCCAGCACGAACACGAGCGCGTAGACAGCCAGCCGCACCCGCATCCTTCCGTCCACCTGCACGACCCGGAGTATTGCGGTTGTTCACACGCACGCAGCGGCACGGAGGACCGGACCCCCGTTGGTAGCGTGCCGCCGTGCACGACGACCGCTCCCTCATCGAGCGACGCCTGTTCCGCGTCGCCCGCGACCGCATCGACACGGCGCTGACCGGGGCCTCGCACCCGCTCACCGTCGAGGCCTGGGAGGTGCCGGGCGAACCGGTCCCCGTGGCCCAGGCCGCCGCAGCCGCGTTCGAGCCGTTCCAGATCGGCTCGATGTTCGGCCGACCGTGGGGCACCACCTGGTTCCGGATGACCGGCACCGTCCCGGCCGACTGGGCCGGGCGCACCGTGCTGGCTGCCATCAACCTGGGGTTCGGCCACTCCCCCGGGTTCCAGTCGGAGGGGCTCGTCTGGGTCCGCGACGGCGACGACTGGGTTCCGTGGCGCGGCCTGCACCCGCTCAACCACCACCTGCCGATCGGCTCACCGGCGCAGGGCGGCGAGACCGTCGACTGGCTGGTCGAGGCGGCGTCCAACCCCGAGATCTCGATCTACGGCGACCCGAACAGCGACATCACCACCGCCCGGACCGGCCCGATCTACAACCTGCGCAAGGCCGCGTTCGTCGAGTCGCACACCGACGTCGTCGCACTCCGGGAGGACATCCGGGCCATCGACGGGCTGCGCAAGCAGCTGCCGGACGACCAGCCCCGCAGCCACGAGATCCTCCGCGCCCTCGAGGACATGCTCGACACGCTCGACCTCGACGACGTGCCCGGCTCGGCGGGCCAGGCCCGTGAGTGCCTCGCCGAGGTGCTCAGCCGGCCGGCCCACGCGAGCGCCCACCAGATCTCGGCGATCGGCCACGCCCACATCGACTCGGCCTGGCTCTGGCCGCTGCGTGAGACCCGCCGCAAGTGCAGCCGGACGTTCTCCAACGTGCTGGCGCTCATGGACGAGGACCCCGAGTTCATGTTCGGGTGCAGCCAGGCCGTCCAGTACGACTGGATGCGCGAGGGCTTCCCGACCATCTTCCAGGGCATCAAGGACAGGGTCGCCGCCGGGCAGTGGGTCCCGGTCGGCGGCATGTGGGTCGAGGCCGACACCAACCTGGCGGGCGGCGAGGCGCTGATCCGCCAGATCACCCACGGCCAGCGGTTCTTCGAGGAGCACTTCGGCGTGGAGTGCACCGAGGTCTGGATCCCCGACGTGTTCGGCTACCCGGCCAGCCTCCCCGGGATCATGGCGGCCTGCGGGATCGACCGGTTCCTCACCCAGAAGCTGTCGTGGAACCGCACCAACCGGTTCCCCCACCACTCGTTCTGGTGGGAAGGGATCGACGGCTCGACCGTCTTCACCCACTTCCCGCCGGTCGAGACCTACAACTCGACGGTCGACGCCCACGAGCTGGCCCATGCCGTGCGCACCTTCACCGACAAGGGACGCGCCAACCGCTCATTGCTGCCGTTCGGCTACGGCGACGGCGGCGGCGGTCCCACCGCCCGCATGCTCGGCCAGTACCACCGGGCGAAGGACCTCGAGGGCTCGCCGAAGCTGCAGATCGAGGCGCCGTCCAGTTTCTTCGACAAGGCGATCGAGGAGTACACCGACGCCCCGCGCTGGGTCGGCGAGCTCTACTTCGAGATGCACCGCGGCACGTTCACCTCGCAGGCCGCCACTAAGGCCGGCAACCGCCGCTGCGAGGCGCGGCTGCGCGAGGCCGAGGCCTGGGTGGTCGCCGCGCACGGCACCGACGCCGCCGCTCCCCAGGTGATGGAGCGCCTGGACGCGCTGTGGAAGGACGTGCTCCTGCACCAGTTCCACGACATCCTCCCCGGCTCGTCCATCGGCTGGGTCCACCGCGAGGCCGCCGAGACCTACGAGCGGGTCGAGGCCGAGCTCGAGGAGATCATCGGCGACGCGGTGAGGGCCGTCGCCGGCCCTGGGACCGACTCCGTCACCTACGTGAACCCTGCGCCGGTCCCGTACT
>CAJANQ010000127.1 GCA_903941145.1 uncultured Actinomycetes bacterium | reverse complement strand
TGCCGTCCCGGCCCGAGCTGCCGCCGCGGTCGTCGACCGTGGGCGCCGGGCTGGTGGTCGGGCTCTGACCGCCGCGGTTGCGGCGCCCGGACTCGGCGGCCTTGCGCTGGGCCTCGGCAGCACGCTTCTGGGCCTCGGCGACACGCTCGGCGGCCTTGCGCTGGGCCTCGGCCTGACGTTCGGCGGCCTTGCGCTGTGCGTCGGCCTGACGTTCGGCGGCCTTGCGCTGGGCCTCCGCGACCCGTGCGGCGGCAGTGCGGTCCTCGACGGTCGAGCTGGGGCTGTCGTCGGACCCGTCGTCGGTCCGCTCCCCGCCCTTGTCGTCCCCAAGGTCGTTGCCGCTGTCGTCGCCCGGCACGGTGGACGAGGTGGGCGAGGAGCTGCTGCTGCCGCCGTTGTCGTCGCCTGCTTCATTGGCCGGGGCGGTGGTCGTGGTGGGCAGGGGGCAGTTGCCGGTGGTCGCCTGGTCGTTCAGCGTGGTCTGTAGCGCCGAGAGCCGGGCGACGGCGTCGGTCCACGCAGGGACACGTCGGCCGGACGCCTCGAGCTTGGCCTGCATCCATGCCAGCTTCGTCGTGGCGTTGTCGAGCTGGGTCTGGATGGCCGTGGCGGCGTCGCCGGTGGCGGCGGCCAGCTGGGCCTGCAGGTCGGTGACCATGGCCTGCTGCGCCTCGATGCGGGCCGGCATCTCGGCGGCGACCTTCTGCCAGAAGGACAGTCGACGCGCTGCCTTGGACAGGCGGCGGGTCACCTTGCGGTACTGCTGGGACACCTTCTTGCAGCTCACCACGGCGGGCACGGTGGTCGACGGCTCGGCCTGGGCCGATGCCGCCGAGGCCAGCGGGCCGGCGGTGACGACAGTGGTGAGGGCCAGCGTGCCGGCGGCGATCGATCGACGGATCTTCATGGAGGTTCCCCTGTGCAGCGCGTGGTCCCGGTCCCGGGACGCAACGGAATACCGGCCTTCTATCGGTCAGAAGTCCGCAGAACGTGAGGGGAACTGACCAGTGTCCGGGGTCCGGCTACGACCATGGTCCTCGGACCTCGCCAGCGGCCGAGGGGCGGTCCTAGAACGGCAGGTGTGCGGCCTGCAGCGCGCAGAGCTCGTCGAACATCGCCCGGCACGCCGCGGTGTCGGCGGGGCTGAGCGGGTCGTCGACCAGCGCCTGGAAGGCCAGGTCCCGGTCGCCGTCGAGTGCGGCGGCGACCAGCAGTTCCTGCAGCTCCAGCTGGGGGAGCGTCCACTCGGCGACCTGGTCGTCGAGCGGCGGCATGCGGTCGGGGTGCAGGCCGTCGGCGTCGACCGTGCCGCCCACCTCGACGATTGCGCCGTCGGGCAGGTTGGGGACGTTGCCCTGGTTGGGCACGTTCATGGCCATGATCCGCTGTTCCGTCCCGGTCCACAGCGCGGCCAGGATCGGCACGACCTCCTCGCCCGAGTGGCCCACCTTGTGGAGCGGGAGCGGGACGGTGGTCCGGCCCACCCAGCCGCTCAGCCGCTCGGTGAAGTTGCTGAACTTCTCCATGACGTCCACGCGGACCGGGTAGTAGTCGGCGACGTCGGCGGTGAACGGCAGGTACTCGCCGATGTGGGAGTCGATCGAGCAGGGAACGAGCCCGTACTTGCGCACGACGTGGACCACCAGCGGCATGTAGAGCTCGTCGGCCAGTGCGCCGGTGAGGGCGAACCGCTGTGCGGACTGCACCGCCCGGACCTTCTGCGGCGAGTAGTCCCACGCCGGCCTGGCGAACATCTCCCGCAGGCGGGCCAGCAGGTCCTCGCCGGTGCGGCGGTGCCGCATCTCGGTGAAGAACGTGAAGTGGTTGATGCCCGACGCCGAGGCCTCGATGTCGTGGTGGTCGACCTTCAGGAACTTGGAGAGCCGGTAGACGCCGTTGGGCATCTCGTGGCACATGCTCACGTTCCGCAACGAGGTGGCCCGGTTGACGGCGAGGGCGACCCGGCTGAGCGGGTTCGACAGGTTGACCAGGAACGCGTCGGGGCAGTGCTCCTCGACGCTGCGACAGATGCTGAGCGTGTTGGTGATGCTGCGCAGCGAGTGGAAGACCGCACCGGGCCCGCCGTTCTCGCCGTTGATCTGCCGGGCGCCGTGGCGGTTGGGGACCTCGTAGTCCTGGCGGCGGTACTCGAACCGGCCGAACTCGGCGCTCGAGATCACGAAGTCGGCGCCGGTGAGCGCCGTTGCCGGGTCGGTCGAGAGGTCGAGCCGGACCGGTGCGCCGGCCGCAGCGTTGAGCTTGGACGCGAACGCATAGGCCCGCTGCAGCCGCTGCTCGTTGACGTCGTGCAGCACGAGCCGGGCCCCGGCGAGCTCGGGCGTCCGGATGACGTCGTTGACCATCGTGGGGCCGAACGACATGCCGCCGGCGCCGACCAGGGTGATCTGCGGCGAAGTCTGCATCGGCCGGACGGTAGTCCCCCGCGGGGCGGCCGGGCAGTGGTCGTTATGCTCGGCGGGTGGTCGCACAGCTGATCGCCAGGGGCGTCACTGCGGGACACGGCCCCCGGCTCCTGTTCTCGGGGCTCGACCTGGTGGTCGCCCCCGGTGCCGTCGTCGGTCTGGTCGGGCCGAACGGCGCGGGGAAGTCGACGCTGCTGCGGGTGCTGGCCGGTGAGCTGCAGCCCGAGTCGGGCGAGGTCTCGCTCTCCCCGCCGTCGGCCAACGTCGGCCATCTCCTTCAGGAGCCGGAGCGTCGCAGCGGCGAGACGGTGCGAGGGTTCGTCGGGCGCCGGACCGGGGTCGACGACGCGCAGTCGGGTCTTGACGCCGCCACCGACGCACTGGCGGCCGGTGCCCAGGGCGCCGACGACGAGTATGCGGACGCGCTGGAGCGCTGGCTGGCCCTCGGGGCGGCGGACCTTGACGCACGGTTCGGGGCGACGGCGGCCGACGTCGGCCTGGACGTCGGTCCTGACACTCCGATGGCGGCGCTCTCGGGCGGGCAGGCGGCACGGGCAGGACTCGTCGCGCTGCTGCTGAGCAGGTTCGACGTGCTGCTGCTCGACGAGCCGACCAACGACCTCGACCTTGCCGGCCTGGAGCGTCTGGAGGACTTCGTCACGACCACGCCGCTCGGCGTGGTCCTGGTCAGCCACGACCGCGAGTTCCTGACACGGACCGTCACCGAGGTGCTCGAGCTCGACCTGCACCAGCGGCAGGTACGCCACTACGGCGGCGGCTACGACTCCTACCTCGAGGAACGGGCGCTCGACCGGCTGCACGCCCGGCAGGCCTACGAGGAGTACGCCGCCACCGCCGAGTCGCTCAAGGCCCGCGCCCGGACCCAGCGGGCCTGGGCCGACAAGGGCGTCCGGGCCGCACGGGCGAAGGCGCCCGACGGCGACAAGAACTCGCGCAGCTTCCACGCAGCGAGCAGTGAGAAGCAGGCAGCGAAGGCCCGTCAGTCGGACCGGATGCTGGAGCGGCTGACGGAGGTGGAGGAACCTCGGAAGGAGTGGGAGCTCCAGTTCGAGATCCTGTCGGGGCCGCCGTCCGGCCAGGTGGTCTCGACGCTGTCCGGCGCGTCCGTCTCGCTCGGCCCGTTCACGCTCGGGCCGGTGACACTGCAGGTCGACCGCGGTGACCGGGTGGCGATCACCGGGGCCAACGGCGCGGGCAAGACCACGCTGCTCTCCCTGCTGACCGGACGTCTCCGGCCCGACGCCGGGGCCGTGTCGTTGGGCGCCTCGGTCGTGGTGGGCGAGGTGGACCAGGCCCGCGCCGCGTTCCAGGGCGGTGGCGCACTCGCCGACGCGATGGCTACGGAGCTGAGCGGCGCCCCGCAGTCCGAGGTCCGGACGTTGCTCGCAAAGTTCGGCCTCGGGACCGAGCACGTGGCCCGTTCCGTCGACACGCTCTCGCCGGGTGAGCGGACCCGTGCCGCGCTCGCACTCCTGCAGGCTCGTGGCGTCAACCTCCTGGTGCTCGACGAGCCCACGAACCACCTCGACCTCCCGGCCATCGAGCAGCTCGAGGCGGCGCTCGAGGTCTACGACGGCACGCTGCTGCTGGTCAGCCACGACCGCCGGCTCCTCGACACGGTGCGCGTGGACCGGTGGTTCGACGTCGACAAGGGCTCGGTCGTCGAACGCTGAGCCGGGTCGGTCCGCCTCGGTCGCGGCCCGTTGTGTTCCCGCTCTGTAAACGGGCCGTCAGAGGTCGGTGAACTCACGCCGTACGCCCTATGCAGCGCCTTGCGCGTTGCGTACGTTCGGTCATGCATCGCCTGGCCGGGCCTCCGGGAGCTGCGACCGGTCGACGTCGACCACCCTGACGAACAAGGAGCACCCCATGCCCGGCAAGCAGCTGTCCACCACGACCACCCCCCGTCCGCTCACCAGGCCACTGCGCCGCGAGCTTCGTCGGCCCATGCGGTCGCCGCAGCGGTAGTGCAGCGGTAGTTCAGACGGGTGCCGCCCCCGGGGGCTCGTCGTCCGCTGCTCGGCGGACGGCCAGGTCCCGGGGGCTTCCCGGGGCCCACTGCCAGAGACAGACCCCGGCCACGACGAGCAGCCAGCCCGTCCCCATCAGCCAGCCGCCGACGACGTCGGTGACCCAGTGCTTGGCCAGGAGGAGCCGGCTCGGGCCGTTGAGCAGACCGACGGTCCAGCACAGCGGGCCGAGCAACGTCGACCACGCCCGGGGCAGCAGGAACCACGCCACGAGCCCCATGGCCACCCATGCCGTCATGCCGCCGAAGGTGTGGCCCGACGGGAACGAGGTCCGCAGCTCGAGCGGCGGGAAGTAGTGCCAGGGAGGTCGAACCCGGCCCACTGCGAGCTTGATCGAGTCCGAGATCAGGTACCCGACCTCGGCCGACAGGAGCAGGAACACCGACCACCGCCACTGCTTCAGCAGGAACAGCACCAGGCAGACGGTGAGCACGAGCGGACCCGTGCGGGCGCCGGAGCCGACCCACGACACAGTCTCCGCCACCTGGTGCAGCAGCCCGCTCGACCGGCCCAGGTTGCGGAACCACAGGTTGAGCCCGCGGTCCCGGGCGTCCATGGCCCGCTCGTCGGACACGACGGCGACGGCGACCAGCAGCCCGGAGAGCAGCAGGCCGAGACCGGCGACCACCAGGGCCGGCGCCCGGTCGCGGCGGGGGAGCGGCCACCAGCGGCGACCGGCCAGCCGGGGCCGGTCCGCCCATGGCTGGAGCAGCGCCGACGTCGGTCGCCCGTTCATGCGGGGTCGAGGCGGGGTGCCAGCGCGACGGGGACCTCGTCCGTGTGCAGCGACGCGAAGCCCTCGTCGAGGGCGAGCAGGACGGTGAGACGGTCGTCCTCGGCGACGGTGACCATACGGACGGGCTGGCCCGACACGTCACGGTGCGGCGTGCCGATCCAGAACGTCTGCACCAGCCGGTCGCCCTCGTCGAACTCTTCGGCGATCCACAGCGTGCCGCCGTAGGCCGCGGCCAGCTGATCGAGCAGGTCCTGGAGCGTCGCGGTCGCCGCCCCGGTGGGCAGGAGGCCGTCGAGCGCCGCCGACCGCACCGTGCCGTCCGGTGCGAGGTCGACCACATGGACGGTGGCGGCGGCCCCGCACCAGCGGTGCAGGTCCCTGCGGGCCACGTCGACCGCGGCCGCAGCGGCGTCGGTCGTGAGTGTGCGTCCGGCGACGTCGAGGACCATCGCCGCAGCGTGGGGGACCGACTCCGGGCCGGGGGGCTCCATGCACAGCGCCCGCAGGCTGGTGTTGGACCGGAGCGACAGTTCCTCGACGAGCCGCTGCAGCTCCCGCTCGACCACCCAGCGGTTTCGCTCGAGCTGCGGGGCGAGCACGTCGAACTCGGCGGCGAGCGTGTCGACCACGGCCCGCAGCTCGTCGGTGGGCAGCCGCTGCACGCCGAACTCGGGCTCGATCACGGTCTGCACCTTCAGGTTGATGCCGCGCTCCTCGCAGAACGACGCCGCTGCGCCGAGCTGCGTCCAGTTGTCGCGCACCAGGGACCAGCTCATGGTCATGACGGTGCCGCGCTCCTGGGTGTAGGCCAGGAAGCGTTCGACGTTGCCCATGACCTCGTCGAACGACGCGCCGACCCTGATCCGTTCGAACGTGGTCGCGTCCATGCCGTCGACCGAGACGGCGACGTTCATGTCGAGCTGGTCGAGCACCCGTTCCACCGTCTCGTTCCACACGGTGCCGTTGGTGGCGACGCTGCAGGTGGGTCGGTGTGCCCGTGCGGCGAGGAGGTCCCACACCCGCTGGTGCTCCCGGACCATGAAGGGCTCACCACCCGAGAAGTCGACCGAGCCTGCGTGGTCGAGGAAGGGTTCGAGCTGCTCGAAGAAGGCATCCCCGTAGGCGTGGGGGAGCGGTGGCAGGTCGGTCCGCCGCGACCGGATCTTGGAGCTGCGGTCGGCGCCGCACATGACGCACTCGAGGTTGCAGGTGTTGTGCAGCGAGAAGTGCAGGCTGTACGGCCAGCGTCGGCCGTCGGCCGCGGGCTCCTGGACGGGGAAGTTGTCGTAGTAGTCGCGGGCCAGGTCGCCGTGGCCGAACGTCAGTCGGTAGCGGCACACGCTGCACCCGAGCGACATGTCGCCGACCTCCAGCGCGTCGCGGAGTGCCCGGACGCGCGGGCCGTCCCAGATCTCGGCGAGCGTGGAGCGACGGACGTTGCCGACGGGGTAGAGGGCGTTGGCGCAGCAGGCCTGGACGTCGCCGGAGGGATGGAACTCCATCGTGACCGAGGGCGCGCCGCAGATCGGCGTCCGGTCGACGACCGGTGGACGGTGGTGGAGGGCTCGCTCCCCGGACGGTGCCACCCGACCAGCGTACTGCCGGGGGTTCCGGGCCCCTCCGACGTCAGCCGACGTCGCGGCGTTGCAGCTCGGCCAGGCCGCCGCCGAGCAGCAGGAGCGTCGAGCCGGACGGCAACGTCCATGGATCCCCTCCTCGAACTGCTGCCCCCACTATTGCCGCACCGGGTGCGTTCGCGTCGGCCGAACCCGCCGGTCGGTGCCCGGACGCGGAACCGCCCGGGGGATCGCCCCGGGCGGTTCGTGCTCCTGTCGGCGAGCCAGCCGTCAGGAGCAGTTCTTCGGCTGTCCGGTCAGTCCTTGCGGCCCATCCGGACAAGACCCAGGCCGGTCAGCAGCAGGACCAGGCCGGCGAGCAGGATCGGCACGACCGTCGAGCCGGTGGCGGCCAGGCTGTCGCTGGTGGCCGAGATGCCGAGGACGTCGGCAGTCGGTGCGTCGCCGCTGCTGGCGGCCGTAGGTGCCACGGTGGGCACCGGGTCCGGTGTGTCCTTGACGGTGGTCTCGCCGAGGACCGACGGCTCGGGGGAAGTCGTGCTGGTGCTGGTGCTGGTGCTCGTGCTCGTGGCGGCAGCCTTGTAGCGGAGTGTCACGGTTGCCGAGTTCGACAGGGCGTTGGCCCGAACGAGACCGTCCCGCACGGTCGGCATGGGGCCGCTCGCAAGCTTGTACGTGAACGTGTCGGTTCCGCAGAACCCCTCGTCCGGCGTGTACTCGTAGGAGCCGTCGGCGTTGAGGACGACCGAGCCGTGCGCCGGGTTGGTGAGCAGCATGGTGGTCATCTCGCCCTCGCCGGAGTCGTTCGGCCGGGTGTTGCCAGTGATCTTGGCGCCGCACTCGGCATCACCCTCGTCGTCGACCGCGACCGGGGTGGCCAAGAAGGTCACCGGGACCTCAGAGGTCGTGGTGGTGGTCGACTCGGTGGTCGTGGTGGTGGGGGCCTCCGTGGTGGTGGGGGCCTGGGTGGTGGT
>CAJANQ010000126.1 GCA_903941145.1 uncultured Actinomycetes bacterium | reverse complement strand
CGTTCTCCCCGTTGTTCAGCTCGGTGCCGCACCCGGCGTGGCACCTGCTGTTCCGTGTGCTGGACCCGGTCCTCGGCGTCCGGGCCACCGTGGTCGTCATCGGCATGGCCGCCGCCGGGGCCACGGTCGCGGTGCTCGTGACCATCGGCCGTTCGGCGTGGGACGACCTGCCGCCGCTGGCTCCGCGGCTCGCCGCGGCCTACGGGCTCGGGTACCTGCTCATGGAGAACGTCGGACAGTTCGTGCCGCGCGGCGACTCGTGGTGGAACCGGCTCGACGTCGCCGGGCTCCGTGCACGCGGCCCGTCGTTCTGGCCGCTCCACCAGTGGGGCTCTCCGACGATGACCCTGTCGTTGCCGGTCGTGCTGCTCATGGTGGCGACGCTGCAGTTCTCGTTGCGGGGCGACCTCGAGCGCGCGCGTCGGCACCGGGTCGCGCTCGCGGTCCTGACGGTCGTGGCCACGATGGCGCTGCCGGCAGGGACCCTCGCGCTGGTGCCGGCGACCGTCCTCTATCTGTTGGTGACCCGACGCTGGGACCGGGAGCGGCTGGCGGTGGTCGTCCCGTACTTCCTGGTGCCGGGCGCGCTGACCTGCGTCCTGCAGACGGTGTTCCTCGCCTCGGGCGTCTCCGTCTACGAGCGCACGACCTGGCGGTGGAACCCGTTCTGGAACATCCGCTACATCGGCTTCGACCGGCCGGCGTTCTGGCTGCTGTTCCTGGTCCTGCCGGTCGCGTGGTGGCTGTGCGGCCGCCGCGTGCTGCGGGACCCGATGGTCCTGCTGAGCCTGCTGGCGCTCGTGGTCGCGCTCTTCCCGGCGTTCCTGCTCCAGCAGACCGAGCCGGAGAAGCTCATGGACGGCGACCTGATCATGCCGGCGTTCTTCGCCGTGGTGCTGCTGGTCATGGGGACCGTCCGGCTGGTGCTCGTCGAGCTGCAGTCCGCGTGGATGGAACGCGCACAGCGGCCCGTGCCGCCGGCCGCGGTCGCAGCCGCGCTGCTGCTCGGGCTCATGGTGTGTTCAGGTGTGCTGGACCTGCTCGGGGCCGCCGGCGTGGTGCCCGAGCTCTGACGTGACCGTTACCCTCGGCCGAAGGAGGTAGCTGCTGTGCGCAGGTCCGACGACCGCCTCGTCCCCGTGAGCATCAGAACGTCCGGCGACGTCGGCTGCTACGCCGCGGCCGTCCAGCTGCGGTTCTCTCCCAACGGGGTCGTCATGGCCTGCTGCCGCAGCCTGCTGCCGCTCGGCAACGTGCACACGGACCGGCTGCGGGCCATGTGGGACGGAGCATCTCGACGGCGACAGGCCGAGCACCTCGCCCGCGGCGACTTCTCGGCGGGCTGCCAGCAGTGCGAGGGCGAGATCCGGCTCGAGGGCCGGCCGGCCAGCTCCCCGACCAACTACGCCCTGTGGGAGGGCCGGGTCGACCCGGCAGCCGTGCTCGAGTGGCCCCGCCGCATGGAGTTCAACCTCTCCAACGCCTGCAACCTGCAGTGCCTGCAGTGCGACGGTGAGTCCTCCTCGGCGATCCGGGTCCACCGCGAGGGCCGGCCGCCGATCCCGCAGGTCTACGGCGACGAGTTCTTCGACGACCTGCGCGAGTTCCTGCCACACCTCGACGAGGTCGTGTTCGGCGGCGGCGAGCCGTTCCTCGGTCCCGAGAACTTCCGTGTCTGGGACCTGATGGCCGAGCTCGCCCCCGGGCTGGAGTGCACGGTCATCACCAACGCCACGCAGTGGACGCCCAGGGTGCAGCGGGTCCTGGAGCAGGTCCCGATGGCGTTCGTGTTCTCGCTCGACGGCATCACCCCGTCCACCTACGAGGAGATCCGCAAGGGGGCCGACCTCGACCGCGTGCTCGAGAACGTCGACCGCTACGCCGCGGTGGCCCGGGCCAACGGCCGGCCGGTCTCGGTCAACCACTGCCTCATGCCCCAGAACGTGCACGAGTTCCCGCAGTTCCTGAACTGGGCCGAGTCCAAGGGGTTCCCGGTCGACATCAGCCTGGTGCGCAGCCCGGCGTGGTGCTCGATCGGCCGCCTGCCGGTGGAGGAGATCCGCCGGATCCGCGACGACCTGGTGGCCCGCGCCGACGAGGTGGCCGGGCTGGTGCTGAACCGGGCGACCTGGGACGCCGAGCTGGTCCGGATCTCGGCGTGGGCCGACGCGCCCGACGGCGAGGTGCCGGGCTCGGGCCGCACGGTCATGTTCTTCCGGTGCCAGGGCGCCGGCCCGGTCGACCCGGCGCCGGTGCGTGCCGAGCTGCGTCCGTTCGCGTCCGACGGCCTGGTCCACGAGGTGGTCGTCGGCAGCGACGACCTGGTCCACCACTGCGACGAGACGCTCTCGCCCGACGCCCCCTACCTGACGGGCCAGCCCGTGACCATGGTGACCAAGGCGGTCGAGGCCAGGTACGGCGCCATGACCGGGTTCGAGGTCGTCCGCAACGGCGACGACGTCGTCCTCGCCACCGCCATGTTCGGCTCCCACGAGGCGCAGCTCGCCTACGTCGCCCGCCGCGACGACCGGGGCTGGGCCGACGACGTGTCGATCCTCCTGGCCTTCCGGCCGTCGGCCGGCACGCTCGCCGCTGCGGGCTGACCGGCCCGGACCGGCACTACCCTCTCCGGCGTGAACGGGACGACTGCACCTCCTGGGACCGGGCCGTGGCGCGCCGGGATCACCGGCGCCGCCAAGCTGCCCGACGGGTTCGAGGCGTTTCCCGCCGACGCCGTCGTGCGTCCGCTGGGGGAGCGGTTCGCGGAGGTCGCCGCCGCCCACCCCGCCGCCACCGCAGTCCGGTCGCCGTCCGTCG
>CAJANQ010000125.1 GCA_903941145.1 uncultured Actinomycetes bacterium | reverse complement strand
CTAGGGTCCGTCCCCATGAGCACGAGCGAGTACGTCCTCACGATCGACCTGGGCACCTCGGGCCCCAAGACGGCGGTGTTCACCCTCGACGGCAGGTACGTCGACGGTGAGTTCGAGCCTGTGGACCTGCACCTGTCACCCGGGGGTGGCGCCGAGCAGGCGCCGGCCGACTGGTGGGGCGGGATCGTCGCCGGTGCGCAGCGGCTGCGCGAGCGCGGGGCCTTCCCCGACGAGGGGTTCGCCGCGGTGTCGGTGACCTCGCAGTGGTCGGGCACCGTGGCGGTCGACCGAGACGGCGTGCCCCTGTGCAACTCGGTGATCTGGATGGACTCCCGCGGCGCCGACGCACTCCGAACGGCCGCCGGGGGACGGGTCAAGGTCGAGGGGTACGACCCGCGCAAACTGCGCCGCTGGCTCCAGCTGACCGGTGGCGCGCCGTCGATGTCGGGCAAGGACCCGGTCGCCCACATCCTGTGGCTGCGCGCCAACCGGCCCGAGCTGAACGACCGCACCTGGAAGTACCTCGAGCCCAAGGACTGGCTCAACCTGCAGCTCACGGGCGAGTGCGTGGCCACCTACGACTCGATCGTCGTGCACTGGGTCACCGACAACCGCAACCCGTCGGCGGTCCACTACGACCCCGAGCTGCTGTCCATCAGCGGGCTCCGCCGTGAGTGGCTCCCGGACCTGGTGCCCGCCACGTCGGTCATCGGGTCGCTCACCGCAGCGGCCGCCAACGAGCTCGGCGTCGAGCCGGGCGTGCCAGTCATCGGCGGCACCCCCGACGTGCAGTCGGCAGCGGTCGGCTCGGGCGCGGTGGAGGACCACGAGGGCCACATCTACCTGGGCACCTCGTCGTGGCTCTCGTGCCACGTGCCCTACAAGCGCACCGACCTGTTCCACGGCGTCGCCTCGCTGCCGAGCCCGTTGCCCGGCCGGTACTTCGTCGCCAACGAGCAGGAGACGGCGGGGGCGTGCCTCAACTGGCTGCGCGACCAGGTGCTCTGGCCCCAGGACGGGCTCGGCGGCGAGCCCGCGCCGGACGACGCGTTCCTCCGCATGGACGCGCTCGCGGCCGAGCGTCCGGCCGGGTCCAACGGTGTCATGTTCACGCCGTGGCTGAACGGCGAGCGCACCCCGGTCGAGGACCACACGATCCGGGCCGGCTGGCACCACCTCTCACTGCGCAACGACCGCGGCGACATGGTGCGCGCCGCGCTCGAGGGCGTCGCCTACAACAGCCGCTGGCTGCTCGAGGTCGTGGAGAAGTTCACCAAGCAGCAGTTCCCGTGGCTCAACGTCATCGGCGGCGGCGGCAACTCGGCGCTGTGGGCCCAGATCCACGCCGACGTCCTGAACCGGCCGATCCGCCGCGTCGAGCACCCGATCCGGGCCAACGCCCGCGGCGCGGCGCTGCTCGCCGGCATCGCGCTCGGCCGGGTCGGCATGGACGAGCTGGGCGGCAAGGTGTCGGTCGTCGAGGTCCACGAGCCCGACCGCGCCAACCGCAAGGTCTACGACAAGGGCTTCGACGCGTACGTCGCGCTCTACAAGGCCAACAAGAAGGTGCACCGCCAGATAGGCCTGGGCGACGCGCACTGACCTTCTCACCCCACATCACCGAACTCGTGACGGTCTGGTCCACAGAGGGACCACACCGTCACGAGTTCGGGAAGATGGGCAGGGGAGGGCGGGGGCTACCGGCCCTTGAACTCGGGGTCGCGGCGCTCGCGGAACGCAGCCAGGCCCTCGCCGAAGTCGCCCGAGGCGGTCAGCAGGTCCTGCATCATCGCCTCCTCCTCGAACGCCGTGTGGCGGCTCGACTCGAACGACCGGTTCACGAGCCACTTGGTGAGCGCGTAGGCCTTGGTCGGGCCGCTGGCCAGGCGGGCGGCCAGGGCGTCGGTCTCGGCGACGAGCGCGTCGGCGGCCACCACCCGGTTGGCGATGCCCAGCTCCGCACAGCGCGCCGCGGGGACGTCGTCGGCCAGGAACATGAGCTCCTTGGTGATCTGCGGGCCGACCACGCGGGGCAGCAGGTAGGCGCCACCGGCGTCGGGGATGATGCCGCGCTTGACGAACACCTCGACGAGCTTGGCGTTCTCGGCCATGACGACCAGGTCGCAGGCGAGCACGAGCTGGGCCCCTCCGCCGGCGGCGGTGCCGTTGACCGACGCCACGACCGGCTTCTCGCAGTCGAGGATGCTGGCCACCAGCCGCTGCCAGCCGCGGCGGATCATGCGGGCGGCGTCGCCCATGGCCCGGTCGGGGGCACCCTCGGGCCGCTCGGGGCCGGGCTTCTGCGGGCCGGCCAGGTTGGCACCGGTGCAGAAGTGGCGCTCGCCGGCGCCGGTCAGGACCACGACGCGTACGCCCAGGTCGGCCGACGCCCAGTCCAGGCGGTCGGCCAGCTCGTCACGCATGTCGGCGGTGAGTGCGTTGCCACGCCCCGGGTCGTTGATGGTGATGCGGGCGACCCCGTCGGCCACCTCGTAGCGGATCAGTTCGTCGGTCGGCGTGTCGCTCATCTCTAGTCCGATCTCGGTCGTCCGGGCCGGTGGGCGGTCCCTCCGGGGGAACGGACACTACCGCCCGACCCGTCGGGCTCCTGAGCCCTCACTACGCTCAGGACCCGTGACCCGCCGAGCCGCTGCCGTTCGCCGACAGGTGCTCCGCCGGGCGGTGCCCGTCCTGCTGCTCGGGTCGTTCCTGCTGCTGGCGGCCGGACCGCTCGTCGGCCGCGCCGCGGCCCACGCGTCGCTCACGTCGACCATCCCTGCGGCCGGTGCGACGACCGACCAGGTGCCCCGCACGGTGACGCTCCTCTTCGACGGACCGGTCACGACCGAGCGCGGGTCGGTCGAGGTCTACGACCCCCAGGGCCGGCGGGTGGACCAGGGCGCCCCCTACGAGGACGCCGCGGCCGGGCCGAACGCGACGTCGGTCAAGGTGCGCGACGCCGGCCGGGGGACCTACACGGTGTCGTACTCGGTGCTCAGCGAGGACGGGCACGTGATCACCGGTTCGTTCGTGTACCACGCCGTCGAGCGCAGCGGCTCGGGCGAGGCGGTCGTCCCCGACGACGGCCCGCGGCTGCTGGGGTCGGGACTGGCGACCGTCGGCAGGTGGCTCGCGCTCGTCGGCTCGTTCGTGGCCGGCGGCGTGCTGGTCTCCGCGCTCTTCGTGACCCGGGGCGGACCGACGGCCGACGGCGGTCGTGCGCCGTGGAGCGGCGGACTCGTGTCGGCCCGGCGCCTGCTGGTCCCAGCCGCCGCCGCCACGCTGTTCGGTGTAGGGATCGCGCTGCTCGGCCGCGCCGTCGAACTCTCGGGACAGGGCCCGTGGTCGGCCGTGGGGGAGGTGCCAGGGATCGTCGGGGGGAGCTGGACGGGCACGGTCGCCGGACTGCGCGTACTGGTCGCGCTCGTCCTCCTGGTGGCCGTGGCCGGGCCGGTCCTCCTGCAGAAGGTGCCGTGGCTGGCGGCCGTGGGCATCCTCGCCGCGCTCACCCTCCCCTCGCTCGGGGGCCACGCCACGACCTCCGCGGCGCCGGTCCTGGCCGTCATGGTCGACGCGGCGCACGTGCTGGCCGCAGCGGCCTGGGTGGGCGGGCTCGCCGTGCTCGTGCTCACGTGGTCCGACGAGGGGCCGCCCGCCGTGGCCGACCGGGCCCGCGCGTACAGCCGGATGGCGCTGGTGGCAGCCCCGCTGGCCGTCGTCACCGGCCTGGCCCGTGGCTGGTGGATCACCCAGTCCTGGCAGGCGCTCACCCAGACCGCGGGCGGGAAGCTCCTGGTGGCCAAGGTCATGGGCGTGGTGGTGATGGGTGCCTTGGGCTGGTTCCACCGCTCGTGGCTGGCCGACCGCGCCCGTTCCCTGGCCGGGCTGGTCACGAGCCTGCGGACCGAGCTGGTGGTCGGCGTCGCAGTCCTGGCCGTGACCGCCGTGCTGGTCGACACCCGCCCGCCGGTCGAGGCGCTGGTCCGTCCGTACGAGGGCGTCGCGACGGCCGGGTCGACGAAGGTCCGTATCGAGGTGACGCCGGCCGAGGCGGGCCCGAACGAGGTCCACCTCTACTTCTTGGACGCCGCCGGCGCGCCGGCGCCCGTCGACGCCGTCGAGCTCAAGGTGTCGTCCTCGCAGGTGGAACCACGCCGGGTCCCGCTGGCGACCATTACGTCGAGCCACGCCACCGCGTCCGGGGTCGACCTGACGCCGGGCCGGTGGAAGTTCAGCCTTATCGTCGTGCGCAAGGGCGAGCCCGCCGACGCAACCATCGAGGTACCGATCAGATGAACCGCACCATGTCCCCGGCCCGTCGAGCAGCAGCAGTCGTCGCCGCGTGTCTGGCCGCGCTCGTCGGCATGTCGGCCCTGGCCGGGCCGGCCTGGGCGCACGGCGGTGCGGGCACGCTCGAGGTCGTGTCGACCGAGCCGCAGGCCGACGGCACGTCGGTGAAGGTCACGGTGCAGCTCAGCTTCACCAAGGACGGCCACCCTGCGGACGACGCGACCGTGACGGTGGTGGGCGAGCTGCAGGGCGGCGGCTCGGCGCCCGAGTTCACGCCGGTGACCCTGACGGCCTCGGGCCCCGAGGGCCAGTACGCCGG
>CAJANQ010000124.1 GCA_903941145.1 uncultured Actinomycetes bacterium | reverse complement strand
TACGGCTTCGCCCCGACGAACGCCGGCAGGAACGAGTGGTGGATGTTGATGATCCGGTTGGGCCGGGCGGCCACGAACCCGGGCGACAGGATCCGCATGTACCGGGCGAGCACGACCAGGTCGACCTGTTCGGCGACCAGCAGGTCGGACAGGGCGGCCTCCTGGGCCGCTGGGTCGTCGCCGACCGGCAGGTGGTGGAACGGCACGCCGAAGAACTCGGAGAGCTCCCGGTGGTCAGGGTGGTTCGAGGCGACCAGCACGACCTGGGCGGGCAGTTCGCCGGCCTTGGCGCGGGCGAGCACGTCGGTCAGGCAGTGCGCCGCCTTCGACGCAAGGATGGCGGTGCGGGGGCGCTCGTCGGAGAAGTGCACGTCGACCGACATGCCGAACTGCTCGGCGACCGGGGCGAACGCTGCGGCCAGGTCGGCCCGTTCGTGGGCGAAGCCGTCGAGCTCGAACTCGACCCGCTGGAAGAAGATGCCGTCGGTGTGGTCGGTGTGCTGCTCGGCGTCGACGATGTTGCCGCCGTTGCGCCAGACCCACTCGGCCACGGTCGCGACGACGCCGGGCTGGTCGGGGCAGGAGAGCAGCAGTACGGCGGTCGCAGACACCCCATGACGCTACCGAGACGGCCGGACTTTCCGAACCGGGGACGGAATCGGACTGCAGGGCGCCACGAGGAGCCAAATTTCGGGAAGGCCGGGGAAGGGAGGAGGAGAGGGGAGCGGGGAGGGGACGGAACCCGGCGCACCGGTGTCGTCGTGGGGCGGTAGCCTGCCGGAACTATGCAGAACGACGCGACCCCCAACATCTCCGAGGTCCTCACGGTCACCGCCCAGGGCGGGTCCGGCATGGAGCCGTCGGCCGACATCTACAACCGGCTCCTCAAGAACCGCATCGTGTTCCTCGGCTCCGAGGTCAACGACACGGTCGCCAACTTCATCACGGCGCAGATGCTGTACCTGGAGGCCGAGGACCCCGAGGCCGACATCTGGCTCTACATCAACTCGCCCGGCGGCTCGGTCACGGCCGGCATGGCCATCTACGACACCATGCAGTTCGTGAACCCCGACGTGGGCACCATCTGCATGGGCCTGGGCGCCTCGATGGGCCAGTTCCTGCTGTGCGCTGGCGCACCCGGCAAGCGGTACGCCCTGCCGCACGCCCGCATCATGATGCACCAGCCCTCGGCGGGCATGGCCGGCCAGGCGACCGACATCGCCATCCAGGCCGAGCAGCTCAAGTACATCAAGGACCTGCTGGCCCAGCGCATCGCCGACCACACGGGCCAGACCAAGGAGCAGGTCACCGAGGACTCCGACCGCGACCGCTGGTTCACCGCCGATCAGGCCAAGGACTACGGGATTATCGACAACGTGATCCTGCGCCGCGGCGAGATGGCCTGACCCAGGTCGACCGTCCGACCCGGGCTACGGCCGGGGTCGGTTGACAGAGGTCGCTTGCTAGAGGTCGTTGCCTACAGGTCGATCCCGCACTCGCGGGACGCCCAGGTCTGCACCGACGTGCTGCGCCGGCCCAGTTCGGCCAGCCGGTTGTTGAGCTCTTCCCGCTGACGTTCCAGCGCGGCCGGGTCGCCGCCGGCCTTGTCGGCCTCGAGGATCCCGACGACGTCGGACACCCCGCTCGCCAGGGCCTTCAGGTCGGGGCGGACCTCGTCCGGCGCCTCCTTGGCCAGCGTGGAGAACCGGGTCGCCTCACGTCGGGCCTTTGGCAGGTCGCCGGCGTCGAGCGCGGCGGACAGCCGGGCCATGTCGGCCTGTCGGGCGAGCGAGTCGCAGAACTTGGGCGTGCCGTCGCCGCAGCTGGCGGCAGCCACCACGAGCGCGAGCCCCACGACCAGCGCGGCAGTCCGGCGCACCAGCCCCATCGTGCGTCAGGCGCCGGCCGCCGCAGCGGCCTCGCGCAGGCCGGTGATGGCAGGGGCGAGGCCGTCCGGGTGACGGAACACGGCGTTGCCGGCGACGAACACGTTGGCGCCGGCCGCCACCGCGCCGCCGATGGTGGAGGGGCCGATGCCACCGTCGACCTCAAGGTCCACGTCGTACCCGCCGAGCTCGATCATCTGCCGGAGCTTGGCGATCTTGGGCTCCATCGTCGGGAGGTACTTCTGGCCGCCGAACCCCGGGTTCACGGTCATGACCAGCACCATGTCGACCAGGTCGAGCACGTGGGCGACGGCCTCGGCGGGGGTGTGCGGGTTGAGCACCACGCCGGCCTCGGCTCCGTGCTCCCGGATGTTGTCGAGCGAGCGGTGCAGGTGGTCGCACGCCTCGGCGTGGACCATGACCAGGTCGCACCCGGCCTCGACGTAGCGGTGGGCGAGCTGGTCCGGGTTGACCACCATGAGGTGCGCCTCGAAGAAGGCGTCGGTCCGGTTGCGGCACGCCGCGATGACGTCGGGCCCGATGGTCAGGTTGGGGACGAACACGCCGTCCATCACGTCCCAGTGGATGCGGTCGGCGCCGGCTTCCACCACAGCCTCGACCTCGTCGCCGAGCCGCGAGAAGTCCGAGGCGAGGACCGAGGGGGAGATCTGGATCGGGGGCTTCGACATGTCGTGCTCCGGGTCGACGGACGTTGCCCCGACCCTAACCGTGTGCGGGCTGGTCCTCTGGCCGCGTTCGCCCCACACCGAGGGGCGGCCGCTACGGTGCGGCGGTGACCACTCCGCCGACCTCGCCCGACGCCGACGCACCTGCCGACGACGCCGTCGCTCCGGAGCCGCCCCGCCCGGTGATCTCGGACCTGCACGTCGAGAAGGCCGTCGCCGGCGGACTGGGCCTGGCCCGTGAGCCCGAGGGCCGGGTCGTGCTGGTCCGTGGCGGCCTGCCGGGCGAGACGGTCACGGCCGAGGTGGTCGAGGCCAAGGAACGCATGGCCCGGGCCGAGGTCGTGTCGGTCCAGGTGGCCGCGCCCGGCCGGGTGGCGCCGCCGTGCCCAGAGGTCGAGCGCGGCTGTGGAGGGTGCGACCTCCAGCACGCCGACCTTCCCACCCAGCGCGCCATGGCCAAGGAGGTCGTGGTCGACGCGCTCGTCCGCATCGGCAAGCTCACCGACGTAGTCGTCGAGGACGGCCCAGCGCTGCCCGGCGAGAGGTTCCGCACCTCGTTGCGCTGCGCCGTCGATGGTGACCGGCTGGGGTTCCGCCGCCACCACAGCCGCGAGGTCCTGGCGGTCGACGACTGCATG
This sequence comes from uncultured Actinomycetes bacterium, assembly GCA_903941145.1. Classification (GTDB taxonomy): domain Bacteria; phylum Actinomycetota; class Acidimicrobiia; order Acidimicrobiales; family Microtrichaceae; genus CAJANQ01. The sequence continues at coordinate 523 of CAJANQ010000124.1, read as the reverse complement.
GTGGCGCACCCGCTCGTGGCCGAGGTCGTCCGTGACGGACGGTTCCCGGGGGCCAAAGAGGTCGTGATCCGTGCCGGCGCCCGCACCAACGAGGTGCTGGTCGTCGTCCACCCGACCTGGGACGACGTGTGGGCGCCCGAGGGTGCCCGCCTGGTCGGCACCGACGAGCTGGAGTCCGGCGTGCGCGCCTGGATCCACGAAGAGGTCGACGGCCGCACCTTCCGGATCTCGGCCCGGTCGTTCTTCCAGGCCAGCCCCGAGGGCGCAGAGGCGCTCGTGGACGCCGTTCGCCGTTCTCTCGAGCCGTCCGAGGGCGACCGGCTGGTCGACCTGTACGGCGGGGTCGGGCTCTTTGCGGGGTGCCTGGGCCTTCCGCAACCGGTGCTGGTCGAGCGGTCGGCGTCGTCCACCGCGGACGCCCGGGTCAACCTGGCCGACCTGGACGCAACGATCGTGAAGGTCGCGGTGGAGCGGTGGACCCCGACCCCTGCCGACCTGGTGGTGGCCGACCCGGCCCGCAGCG
>CAJANQ010000123.1 GCA_903941145.1 uncultured Actinomycetes bacterium | reverse complement strand
TGCGGCCGACCGGCGAAAGGCGCGCCACCTCGGCCAGCAGCACGCCGTGCCAGCTCACGCCGGTGACGCTCAACGCCGTGGCAATGAGGGCCGCGGCCCAGGTCGGCCACGCCGGCCCCGTCGCCAACGCGGCGTCCAACAAGGTGCCGGCCTACTCGGCGGGGCAGATGTTCAACCCGCTCGGGATGCGACGCACCCGTGCGGCGAAGGCCTCGGACATCGCCCGGATCACCGACGACTACCGGCGCGGCGCGCAGGCGGCGGTAGAGGCGGGGTTCGACTCGCTCGAGCTGCACCTGGGCCACAACTACTTGCTGAGTGCGTTCCTGAGCCCGCTGCTCAACAGGCGGTCCGACGACTACGGCGGTCCGCTCGAGCACCGAGCCCGGTTCGCCCGGGAGGTCGTGACGGCCGTGCGGGAGGCGGTGGGCCGCGACGTCGCCGTCACCGCCAAGCTCAACATGGCCGACGGGGTGCGCGGCGGGCTGCGGCCGGAGGAGAGCCTCCAGGTTGCGACCTGGTTGCAGGACGACGGCGCGCTCGACGCCATCGAGCTGACCGGCGGTTCGTCGCTGGCCAACCCGATGTACCTGTTCAAGGGCGCCGCCCCCGTCGACGAGTTCCGGGCAACCCTGCCCCGGTACCTGCGCGGCGGGTTCCGGCTGGTCGGCTCCAAGTTCCTGAAGACGTACCCCTACGAAGAGGCGTACTTCCTGCCGATGGCCGCGGAGTTCCGTGCCGCGCTCGACCTGCCGCTGATCCTGCTCGGCGGCGTCAGCCGGGTCGACACGGCGCAGCGGGGCCTGGACGCCGGGTTCGACTTCGTGGCCATGGGCCGTGCGCTGCTGCACGACCCCGACCTGGTCCGGAAGTGGCAGGAGGGCTCGACGGTGCCGTCGGGCTGCATCCACTGCAACCGGTGTATGCCGACGATCTACACGGGCACCCGTTGCCCCCTGGTCGACCCCCGCCCGGGCGACCGCCCGGTCACCCCGGCCTGACCCCCGCCGTCCGGCCCCGCTCGGCCGCCGCGAATTGTGACGTGGTGGTGCGGAAATTGTCACGAAACTGCGCGGGGGAGAGGTGAGGGAACGCTGCCGCGTGTTCCTATCGTCGTCCCGGTGAATCGCAAGGTGCTCGTCGTCGTCATGGGGGTCGCGCTGGTCGTCGCGGGCCTGGCGATCACGTCGCTGGCCGCCCGCGAGGTGGCCGACACGCTCAGCCGTCGCGGCGGCACCAGCGCCTCGGGGTTCGTGACCGACAAGACGGTCTCGACGCGGACCGTGGAGGGCGTGGCCGTCCCGACCTACGGCATCCGCTACCGGTTCGAGGTCGACGGCGCGACGTACACCGCTGGTGACGCCGCCGGACGCACCGACCTGGCCGTCGGGATCCCCAAGGACCGCTGGGACTCGATCGAGGTCGGTGACTCGATCGACGTCATCTACGAGGAGGCGAGCCCCGGGAACAACCGGCCGGCCGCCGAGTCGGGGTCGCTCGGCGGCCCGATCGCCGGCGTCGTCCTCGGCCTGCTCCTGCTGGGCTGTGGAGGCATCGCGCTCCTGGCTGCCCGCAGCGCGCAGCCTGCGACCAGGCCCGTGCACCCGGCGGCGACCGTCGAACCGCCGGTCACGAGGAACGTGACGGTCGTCGGCCCAGAGACCGCCCCGCCGGAGGAGGAACGGTCCGTGCCGTTCCTCGACCGGTCCGACCCAGACGCAGTGGCAGTGGCGCTCCTCGAGGGCCGGGCCCACCTGCACGGTGGGCAGACGTCCGACGAGGGCTGGACGGTCCGCTACGTGGACGGAAAGTTCGTCCGCACCTCGTGGCGCGGCGTCGTCGAGTCGAGCGAGGTCGTCGACGGCACCGAGGTCCGCCGGCTCATCAAGGTCCACGGGCCTGGCATCGTCGTGCCCGACTTCCTGGACTGACCCGTCCGGCGGCAGGAGCCTGCGCCACCGCGTAGCGTGCCCGCATGGCACATGAGTTCACGATGTACGAGCCGGGGACCCCGTTCCCCGGCACCGTCGGCCGCACCCTCGAGACGTCGACGGAGGCATGGCCGTCCCGGCCGACCGCCCCGGACGGCGCCCCCAACGTCCTGATGGTCGTCCTCGACGACGTGGGCTACGGCCAGCTGTCGACCTACGGCGGTCTGTGCGAGACCCCGAACTTCGACCGCATCGCCGAGCGCGGCGTGAAGTTCGCCAACTTCCACACGACTGCACTGTGCTCGCCGACCCGTGGCTGCCTGCTGACCGGCCGCAACCACCACACGCTCGGACTCGGCGCCATCACCGAGCTCGCCCTGGGCTACCCGTCG
>CAJANQ010000122.1 GCA_903941145.1 uncultured Actinomycetes bacterium | reverse complement strand
CGCAGCAGCTCGAGCGCGACCGGGTGGGCGGGGATGCGCACGGCGACCGTGGGACGGCCGCCGCCCACGGCGTCGACGACGGCGTCCGACCGGGCGAGCACCAGCGTGAGCGGACCGGGCCAGAACCGCTGGGCCACGGCCTCGGTACGGTCGTCCCACCCGACGACCACCGCTCGGGCGGCGTCGAGGTCCGGCACGTGGACGATGAGCGGATCGGTGGCCGGGCGCCCCTTGACGCTGAAGATCCGCCGGACCGCCTCGACCGACGTGGCGTCACCGCCGAGTCCGTAGACCGTCTCTGTCGGGAACGACACCAGCGCGCCGGCACGCAGCGCGTCTGCGGCGTCGGCGAGGACGCCGGGCGCGGCAGGGTCGACGAGGAGCTCGGGCACGGCCACAGTCTGCCCGTCGGCCCCGCCCCGGATCAGGACGGTGGAAGGACGAAGCCCATCTCTGCCCCGCCGCCGGGACGAGAGCGGGCGAACACGGTGCCGCCGTGCTGGCGGACCACGTCGGCCACGATGGCGAGCCCGAGGCCGGAGCCGGGCTGCGACCGGGCCGCGTCGGAGCGGTAGAAGCGGTCGAACAGCCGGTCGCCCTCTGCCGGGTCGATGCCCGGTCCCCGGTCGCGGACCGTGACCCGCCCGTCGGCCACCTCGACCTCGACAGGACCGCCCGAAGTGTCGAACTTGGCGGCGTTGTCGACCAGGTTGGACACGGCCCGCTCGAGCGCCGCGGCCCGCACGGTCCGAACGCTCCCGTCCGCCGTGAGCACGACCTCCCGGCCGGTGCGGCGACGGGCACGCTCTACCACCGGCGCCACGACGTCGGTGAGCGGCACCTGCTGGGGGGCCTCGTCGAGCCGACGGCCGTTGGCCAGCGCTACGAGCTCGTTGACCAGCTCGGTCAGCTCGCGGGTCTCCCCCTCCAGGTCCTCGAGCAGGCGAGTCCGCTGGTCGGCGGGCAGGTCGGGGTACCGGGCCAGGACGTCGACGTTGGTCCGCAGGCTGGTGAGCGGGGTCTTCAGCTCGTGCCCGGCGTCCTGGACGAGCCGCTGCTGGTCGTCCTCGGCCTGGCGGAGCGACGCCAGCATCTCGTTGAGGGCGCCGCCGAGACGGCCGGCCTCGTCGTCGCCGACAGCGGGCACGTCGACGTCGAGGCGGCCGGTGCCGGCGACCTCCTCGGCCACGCCGGTCAGACGCCGTAGCCGGTCCGTGAGGCTCGTGGCGATGAACCAGCCGGCAGCGGCCGCCGCCGCGACGACGAACAGCACGGCGAGCAGGACCCGGTTGCGCAGCTGGCGCAACAGCTGCTCGTTCTCGTCGAGGGTCCGGGCCACCTGGACGGCACCCCTGCCCCGGCCGACCGACGTGGTGGCCATCCGGTACTCGTCGTCGGCGACCGTGATGTTGCGCAGGGTGGTGATGCCCTCGGCCTCCTGGGCCGCCAGCTGCAGGTCGGCAGCCGACACCGGCAGCTGTTCGACGTCAGGGGCGCCGACCACGCGGCCCTGGGACGACACGAACTGCGCGCGGAGCAGACCGAACTGCTCGTCGCCGGGCCGGGAGAAGATCGGGGGCACCGGCGCCGGGTTCCCCCCACGGTCCTGGTCGCGGTCACCCCGGCCGCCGGGACCGCGCCGGTCGGTGACCCGTCGGGCCAGGTCCACGCTGCTCGCCGTCACCGACTGGTCGACCTGCGAGCTGAGCCCGCGGCTGGTCGCCCGGTAGGCGAGCGCGCCGATCGCGCCCGTGGCGACGAACGACAGCACGACGAGCGCCGCGACGATCTTGGTCCGGAGCGACACGTCAGTCGGCCCGGACGGTGTAGCCCACGCCGCGCACGGTGTGGATCAGCTTGGGCTCGTCGCCCACCTCGACCTTGCGGCGCAGGTACCCGATGTAGACGGCCAGGTTCTTGGAGTCCGGGCCGAAGTCGTAGCCCCAGATCCGGTCGTAGATCGTCGGGTGGTCGAGCACGATCCCCGTGTTGCGGACCAAGAGTTCGAGCAGGTCGAACTCGGTCTTGGACAGCTCGAGCTCACGCTCGCCGCGCCACGCCCTCCGGGCCGCCGGGTCGATCCTGAGCGTGTCGACGTCGATCGTCGGACCCACGGCACCTGAGGTCTCGGCGGCTGGCGCGGCCCGGCGGAGCAGGGCACGGACCCGGGCCAGGAGCTCGTCAAGGTCGAACGGCTTGGGCAGGTAGTCGTCGGCGCCGGCGTCGAGCCCCGCCACCCGGTCGGAGGTCTCGGTGCGGGCGGTCAGCATGAGGACGGGGGTGCGGTCGCCCTCGGCGCGCAGCACGCGGCACACGGTGAGCCCGTCGACGGCCGGCATCATCAGGTCCAGGATCCACAGGTCGGGCGGGGCCGCCCTCCCCTGCTCCAGACCGGCGGCGCCGTCGGTGGCAGTCGTGACCCCGTAGCCCTCCAGGGTGAGTGCCCGCTCGAGGGCCTCACGGATCGCTCGGTCGTCGTCGACCACCAGGATGTGCGTCACAGCACCATCGTGTCCCATCGCCCCCCATGGTGCGTGGAACGCCCAAGAACCGGTTGGGCCGCAGGTAAGAGCATGGTGGGAAGTGCCGGGGGAAGTACCGGGGGAACGCCGGGCTACCGCTGGTCCAGCAGCTGGGCGGCCGCCGTGGCGACCTCGTCGGTGAGCAGCAGGCTGCCCGACACGGTCAGGTGACGGTCGTCGTAGTAGCGCCAGGTGCCGTCCACCCAGACCGGGCACCTCCGGCCCGCACCGTCGACCTGGTCGCAGAGCGGGCCGTAGGGGTCGACCAGCGCCACACCCGGGCCGACCAGCACCTGCTGCTCCGCCGCCCATACGCCGGCACGGCGCGCCTCGGCCTGGTCCCGTGTGGGCGCCGGCAGGTCCGGGCGCGGCCGCAGGAGGGACTGGCGGTCGCGGGGGAAGTCCCCCTCGAACGCGGGCGGTGCGCCGACGACGAGCACCGGGATCCCCCGCGACCGCAGCTCGTCGACCGTGTCGCGGAGGGCCTCCGACCACTGGCGCACGGCGTCGGCCTCCGAGGTCGGGTGCGAGCCGTCGGGACGGGAGATCTCCTCCTCGGGCCGGGCCGCGGTCGTGTAGGCCGGCGAGTCCATCGACACGACGACCATGGCCGGGTCCACCGTGTCGACCAGGTCCCACGCCCGGCGCTGCCACTCCGCACAGCTGGGCGAGTGGACCGGCGCCCGGACCAGGAACGGGCAGCCCGACCGGGTCCACTGGACCGTGCCGTAGCCCAACCGGTCCGCCGCGGCGACGACCGCCGGCGTCGCGCTGTCGGCCGACAGGTCGCCCAGCACCAGCCACCGCCCGGCCTCGACCGCCGGCGGATGCGTCTCGCACACCGCCCCCGGGTAGTACATGTCGTTGTCCCGGTTGAACACGTGGCAGCCGACGTTGCGACCGTTGGGCAGGTCGTACCAGCCGTCTGGCTGGACCAGGCCCCAGCCCTTCGACGCACCGGCCGTGACCACGAGCGCGACGAGTGCGACCCCGCCGATGGACACGCCGGCCAGCCGCACGGCCCGCCAGCCCACGACGAGCTGGTCGAACCGGACCGGCTGCTCGACCCAGCGATGGGCCGCCCAGGCCGGGAGCAGCGACACCACGCCCGCCACCACCGGCGCCGACCACGAGTGGGGCCATACGACGACCGCCAGCACGATGAGCGGCCAGTGCCAGAGGTACCAGGAGTACGACCGGTCGCCCATCCACACCGCAGGCCGCACCGACAGCCCCCGGGTCACGAGCGTCGGGTGGGTGCCGGCGGCCAGGAGCGCGACGGTGGCCAGCACGACGACCACGGTGACCGGGCCGGGGAACGGCAGCCCCGGGTCGAGCAGCACCGCGACCGCCACCAGCACGGCCAGGCCGGCCGCTCCGAGCACCTCGGCCGCGGCCCGGGGCAGCCGCTCGACGTGTCGCCACCCCAGTGCCAGGAGCGCACCGGCCCCAAACTCCCACAGCCGGGCCGGGGTACCCAGGAACGCCAGCCGCACAGGCGCCTCTGCACCGCCGGGCCGCCAGCCGGCGGCGAGCGCCAGCATCAGCGCGAGCGAAGCGGCACTCACAAGCGCCACCGCGACCGCCATGGCGGCACGTCCCGACCTCCGGAACCTGGTCCCGACCCACGCCGCCGAGGCCAGGCCGACCGGCAGCACCAGGTAGGTCTGCTCCTCCACCGAGAGCGACCAGGTATGGAGGAACGGGTTTTGCGCCGCCGTCGCGTCGAAGTACCCGGTGTGCAGGTACAGGTAGACGTTGGCGACGAAGGCGTTGGCCGCCATGGCGGTGCGCACCGCGGTCTGCTGCGGGCCGAACGGGCTCAGCACCAGGACGCACAGGATCAGCACGAGCACCGACATGAGTGCCAGCGCCGGCAGCAGGCGACGGGCCCGCCGGGCGTAGAAGTTGCGGAACGAGGTCCGGCCAGACCGTTCGCGCTCCCGCACCAGCATGGCGGTGATCACGAACCCCGAGACCACGAAGAACACGTCGACGCCGACGAACCCGGCCTTCAGGAAGGTCCCGAGCGGCGAACCGGCCCTGGTGCCGCCCACCGGGCTCCCGCCCACGTGGAACGCCACGACCATCAGCACCGCCAGCGCCCTCAGGCCCTGCACGTCGGCGCGACGGTGCTCGCCGGTCCCCGCTGTCACCCCGGCATCGTACCGGGGCACGGATTTTCCGCCCTCCCCCTCCGCCCGCGCAGCCCCATCTCTGCGCTGAGGACTCAACACAGTTGCGAGGGACCTGCGGGAACCTCGTGCCGGGGCACGGCAGCTGCCGTGTCACACCCGTTTGGGACACTGTCCCTCGTACGGGCAACCGGCCCGAACGACGAGCACCGCAGGAGGTGATGTGCAGATGGTCCAGCAGCTTGGGAGTACGCCGACGATGTATTCCGGCGCCCGGCAGCGCCTGCGCGTCCCGGCGGTCCACGTCGCGGTCGGAACGCGTTAGCGCTCCGCCCTGGCCCTCCGGCCCTGGAACTCGACGACCAACCACTTCGTTCCGTCGACGCCAGCGGCCCACAGGGCCCCTCCCCCCCCTCCCCCCCTTCTTCCTTGTCCCTCGGGCCTCCGGGCCCCTTCTCACGACCCTTCCCTCAAGAACGTTGCTGCCCGTGCAGCAGAAAGGAACTCCTCATGAGTACGACCTCTCCCAGCGCCCCGGCGACCAGCCCGGCGCCCGACGACTACGCCGCCTGGCAGCGGTGGGTCTGCCTGGTCGGCACGGCCCTGATCGTGACCGGCGACCTCTACCCCGAGCGCGGCCGGGCCCTCCAGCAGCTCGACTGGTGGCTGCGCTCCGACGCCGTCGACATCATCGACTGCCGCGGTGAGTGGACCGACGAGGACTTCGTCGCGGTCAACGCCCCGGAGCTCGACTACCGCTACGTCGGTACTGACGACGACGGACGCGGCCAGGACGACGAGTGGTTCGAGGCGGGCGTCACCCACTTCGAGGACCTCTCCCTCCGCGGTGGTCGCGTCGTCGTCCACTGCCACATGGGGATCAACCGCGGCCCCTCGATGGCCTTCGCGATCCTGCTCAGCCAGGGCTGGGGCATCACCGAGGCGCTCGACGCGATCGCCTCGGCCCGGCCCATCGTCGGCCTGATCTACGCGGACGACGCCGTCCGCTGGTGGGGACGGCGCAACGGCTGGACCAGGGCCCAGATCGCTGACGGCGTCGCCGAGGTGTCGCGCTGGCAGACGGTGAACGGCATCGACGTGTCCCAGGTCATCCGGGTCATCCGTCAGGCTGCGCGGAAGGAGCGCTCATGAGCTCCTCCGCGGGCCTGCCGGCCCCTGACGACTACGGCGCGTGGCACCGGCTGCCCTGCGACGTCGTGGACGCCGACGGCAACCACAGCGGGGTGGTCGTCACCGGCGACCTCCACCAGGACCCGGACCTCGCCCTCGAGCAGCTCACCGGGTGGGTGCTCGCCGGCGTCGGCGGGATCGTCGACTGCCGGGTCGAGTGGACGGAGGAGGACTTCGTCGCCGTCCACTACCCGGACGTCGCCTACGTCCACGTCGGTGTGGACGACCACGGCGGGCGCCAGCCGGACTCCTGGTTCGACCAGGGGGTCGACGGCGCACTTGCCGTGCTCGGCCAGGGCGACCGTGTGGTCGTCCACTGCCACATGGGCATCAACCGGGGGCCGTCAATGGCGTTCGCGCTACTGCTCTGCCTGGGGTGGGGCGTCACCGACGCCCTGAACGCCATTCGCGTGGCCCGGCCCATCGTGGGCCTGATCTACGCGGACGACGCCATCAGCTGGTTCGGCCGGCGCGCCAGCTGGTCGCTCGACCAGGAGGCCGACGCGCAGGCCGAGCTCACGGCGTGGCTCGAGGGCAGCGCCATCGACGTCGACCACGTCATCCGCAAGGTCCGCGACGCGGACAAGAACTGACAGCACGAACAACTTGAACAGCACGAACGACCTACTCACAGAGAGCGAGACAACATGACCAACTACGAGCACCCCACCCCTTCCAGCCCCGCCGACGAGGAGCACGCCTGGGACGCGTGGCCGACCTTGTTCGAGCACGTGATCGGCCTGCAGGACATCGACGTCGATCCTGTCGACGGCTTCGACGAGCAGGCCCCGGCCCTGACCGGGCTGTGCTGCGCGCAGAGCACCATCAAGGTGTTCCACAACCAGGACGGCAACAACACCGGCGAGACGTTCGACACGCTCTCGAAGGCCGACCGGATCGCGAAGTGGCTCCTCGAGAACCTGCCGCACAACGTCAAGATCCTCGTAGGTAGCCCGGTGCCGCGCACCGAGCTGGCCGAGACCCACTCCAGGGAGTACCTCGACGCCCTCGTGACCGGCGACCCCGAGGACCTCGCCACGTCGAGCGGCATGTCGTGGGACGAGCAGCTCTGGCACGCCGTCATCGCCTCCACAGGCTCGATCCGAGCCGCCGCGCTCGCGGCCTGGGCCGGCAGGACGGTCGCCGGTGCCACGTCGAGCGGGCTCCACCACGCCCGGTACGACCGCGGGGCGGGCT
>CAJANQ010000121.1 GCA_903941145.1 uncultured Actinomycetes bacterium | reverse complement strand
CGTGGCCAGCGCCACGTCGGCCTCGGTGGGCGCCGTGCGGCCCCAGCCGTAGAGCAGTCGCCGCTCGACGTCGACGTCGCGCAGCCCGCTCACAGATAGATCCCGAGCATCAGGCAGACCACCCAGATGCCGCCCATCAGCTGCATCTGCCGGTCGTGCAGGAGCACGTCCTCGGGGGCAGAGCCCTTGCCCTGGTCGACCAGGAGTGCGTAGCGCAGGATCGCGATGAGGAACGGGACGATCGTCAGGAGGATGAAGACCCGGTTGCCGCCCTCACCGGCCCGCTCGAGGGCCCACAGGCAGTAGCTCACGAGCACGGCGGCGACCGAGACGGACCGCAGGAAGCCCAGGTACTCCATGGAGTACTCGCCGAGCGTGGGCCGGAGCGTCGCGGCGGCGTCCCCGAGCTCCCGCTTCTCCGCGTAGCGCTTGGCGGACGCCACGAACAGCGAGCCGAACAGCGAGATGATCAGGAACCACTCCGAGACCCGGACCTCTGCGGCGTAGGCACCGGCGAGCAGCCGCAGGATGAACCCGGCCGACAGCACGACGACGTCGAACACCGGCAGCTTCTTGAGCCACAACGAGTAGCAGGTCGTCAGCACGGCGTACCCGGCCACGATCCCGGCGAGCGCCCAGTTGTCCGAGGCGCCGAGCGCGACGCCCCCCAGGAAGAGCAGCACCGAGGCGACCAGGGCGACCGGGACCGGCACGGCGCCCGACGCGATCGGCCGGCGCCGCTTGGTCGGGTGCTGGCGGTCGGACTCGACGTCCATGACGTCGTTGAGCAGGTAGGTCGACGAGGACACCATGCAGAAGGCGACGAACGCCACGAGCGTGAGCCGGATCCGGTAGGGCTCGGTGATGACGCCCGCCGCGGCCGGGGCCACGAACACCAGGACGTTCTTGGCCCACTGCTTGGGCCGGCACGCCCTGACCAGTCCAGGCAGCAGGGAACCTGCCGGCTCCGACGCGGACGGCGCTGCCGTCGTCGACTGCTCGGTCATCTGACCCGTGGACCCCTCGCCCGCCGCACCCCGGCGGTGCAGCACGCAGAAAAGTGTACCGAGCGCCGGGTGAACACCCTCAGGACGCCGGCAAAACGGTGGGAGGCAGAACTGCCCGCCGGACACGCTCGACCGAGGCCGCTCCGGCGTCCGTGACCACCAGACCGCTGGCCGCACGGAACAGCCGGTCGTTGACGGCCCGGCCGATCCCCGATGCTGCGACCGTCCGGGCCACGAGCACCGGGGCCGACCCGTCGGCGTCCCTCAGCGCTGCGTAGAGCGCGGCCGCAGCCTGGTCGGGGAGGTCGGGCAGGTCGAGTGCTGCGGCGGCGAGTCCGCCGGCTGCCAGCGCGGCGACCAGGTCACGGGCAACGGCGACCGGGCCCTCGACCAGGACCACCGGGGTCGCCGGCGAGTAGTGGCGCAGGAACGTGCCGGGAGCAGCAGCCGCCTGGTCCTCGGGGACCACGGTGCGCTCGGGCGCGTCGACGTCGTCAAGGACGGACGACAGGTCCTCGACCGTCACTCCCCCGTGGCGCAGCACCGTCGGCCGGTCGCCGGTGAGGTCGAGCACCGTGGACTCGACCCCGAGCCGGGTCGGCCCCCCGTCGAGCACGAGGTCCACGGCCGGGTCCAGGGACCCGCCGAGCTCCGCCACCACGTGGGCCGCCGTGGTCGGGCTCACCCGGCCGAACCGGTTGGCCGACGGCGCCGCCACCGGCACCCCGGCAGCCCGCAGCAGCTCGAGCGCGACCGGGTGGGCGGGGATGCGCACGGCGACCGTGGGACGGCCGCCGCCCACGGCGTCGACGACGGCGTCCGACCGGGCGAGCACCAGCGTGAGCGGGCCAGGCCAGAACCGCTGGGCGACGGCCTCGGTACGGTCGTCCCACCCGACGACCACCGCTCGGGCGGCGTCGAGGTCCGGCACGTGGACGATGAGCGGATCGGTGGTCGGGCGCCCCTTGACGCTGAAGATCCGCCGGACCGCCTCGACCGATGTGGCGTCACCGCCGAGTCCGTAGACCGTCTCTGTCGGGAACGACACCAGCGCACCGGCACGCAGCGCGTCTGCGGCGTCGGCGAGGACGCCGGGCGCGGCAGGGTCGACGAGGAGCTCGGGCACGGCCACAGTCTGCCCGTCGGCCCCGCCCCGGATCAGGACGGTGGAAGG
>CAJANQ010000120.1 GCA_903941145.1 uncultured Actinomycetes bacterium | reverse complement strand
GGCCGCCCCGACCCCCGGGCCGAACAGCCCCGCACCGAGCCGTGGCGGCCCCGTGCCCGGAGTGTGCCTGCCCCGAGCGGTGCCGACGCCCTCGAGCGGGTCGTGCAGCTGACCGGTGCGTTTGTCGAGCGCACCCCGCCGCGCACCGTCGAGCTGGCTCCGGCCGAGGCCGCCCAGGCCGTGCTCGACCAGCTGCGCACGTGGGGCTACCTGGACGCCGCCGACGCCGAAGGCTGACCGTGGCGGTCCTCCGGCTGTCCGAGCTCTCCTGGCCCGAGGTGCCGGTCGGGTCCGTCCTTGTCGTCCCGGTCGGGAGCTGCGAGCAGCACGGGCCGCACCTGCCGCTCGACGTCGACACCCGCATCGCCCAGTTCCTGGCCGACGCGCTGGCCGAGCACCTGGGCGGCGGCGCGGTGGTGGCGCCGCCGGTCACGGTGGGTGCCTCGGGCGAGCACGCCGGTTTCCCGGGGACGCTGTCGGTCGGCAACGAGGTCATGGCCTCGGTCGTGGTCGAGCTGGTCCGCTCGGCGCTGCCGGTCCCGGGCTCGGCCGAGCCGTTCGCCGGGGTGGTCCTGGTCAACGGCCACGGCGGCAACATCGCTGCCCTCGGGTCGGCCACCGGGCTCCTGGTGTCCGAGGGCCGCGCCGTGCTGGCCTGGCACCCGCAGGTCCCCGGCGGCGACTCGCACGCCGGCCGCACCGAGACCTCGATCCTCCTGCACCTTGAGCCCTCCTGCGTCCGCATGGACCGTGCCGAGCCGGGCGCGACCACCCGCTGGCGCGAGCTGGCCCCGGAGGTCATGGCCGGCGGGCTGCGCGACGTGGCCCCGAACGGCGTGCTCGGCGACCCGACCACGGCGACCGCCGAGGAGGGCGCGCAGGTGTTCCGCGACCTGGTCGCCGCGCTCGTTGCCGACGTTGCCGCGTGGCGTGCCACGCTGGCCCCGTGACCGTCCCCGTTGACCGACCCGGCACCGTGCTGGTGACCGGCGCAGCGCGTGGCGTCGGCGCGGCCGCCGTGGAGCTGCTGGCGGCGCAGGGCTGGTCGGTGGTGGCCACCGACGTGTGCGCACCGGTCGACGGCGTCGACTACCCGATGGGGACCCGCGACGAGCTCGAGGCCGTGGCCGCCGCGCACGGGGCGCAGGCCGCCGTGCTCGACGTGCGCGACGCCGGTGCCGTGCAGGCGCTGGTGGACGGTCTCGACGACCTTGGTGCCGTCGTGTGCGCAGCAGGGGTGGTGTGGGGCGGCGCCCCCGTCTGGGCCACCGACGCTGCCGCGTGGCGCGCCCAGTTCGAGGTCAACGTGGACGGCGTCTGGAACCTCGCCCGCGCCGCTGTGCCCCGCATGGTCGACCGCAGCGGGCCCGGCCGGTTCGTGGCCGTGGCCTCGGCCGCCGGCAGCAGGGGCCTGCCGTCGATGGGGGCTTACGCCGCGACCAAGCACGCAGTCGTCGGCCTGGTCCGGTCCATGGCCGCCGACCTGGCCGGCACGCAGGTCACCGCCAACGCCGTCGCCCCGGGCTCGACCGACACCGCCGCGCTCGCCGCCTCGGCGCAGGTCTACGAGCTGGACCGCCCCGAGGAGTTCTCGGTGCACCAGCCGCTCGGCCGCCTGCTCCGCCCGGAGGAGGTCGCCGCTGCGGTGGCCTGGCTCTGCAGCCCTGCCGCGTCGGGCGTCACCGGGTCGGTGCTCGCCGTCGACGGCGGAATGACCGCGGTCTGACGTGCGGTACGCGCTCGACCGCTCGGTCCGCCGGTTCCCCGGCCCGCCGCCCGCGCTGCTCGGCGGAGCCCCTCGCCGCTGGTTCCGGCTCACCGAGGCCGGCGACGAGCTGCTGGCGCGCATCGACTACGGCGAGGACGTCGCGGCGGGGGAGTCGCCGACCGCCGCGCTGGTCGACCGCCTGGTCGACGCCGGGGTCCTGCACCCGCGTCCGGAACCGGGGAGCGTGCCGGCCTCGCAGGCCACGCTGGTCGTCCCCGTCCGCGACCGCCCGGACCAGCTCGACGCGCTCCTGGCGTCGGTCGCGGCGGCGGGTGCCGTCCCGGCCCGCACGGTCGTCGTCGACGACGGTTCGGCCGACCCGGCCGCGACGGCCAAGGTCGCCGCCCGCCACGGCGCCGAGCTGGTGCGCCGCCCGGTGTCCGGCGGCCCGTCGGCCGCCCGCAACGCAGGACTGGCGCAGGTCGGCACCGGGCTCACGGTCGTCGTCGACTCCGACTGCACCGTCACCCCCGGCTGGCTCGACGAGCTCCTGTGCGCCTTCGCCGATCCCCGCACGGGCCTGGCCGCGCCGAGGGTGCTGGCGGTCGGCGGCCACGGGGTGCTCGCCGAGTTCGACCGGTTCCGGTCGCCGCTGGACCTTGGCCGCGACGAGGGGCGGGTGGCCCCGGGCACCCCCGTCGCCTACGTCCCCGCCGCGGCGCTCGCGGCGCGGACCGAGGTGCTCCGCGAGCTGGGCGGGTTCGACGAGTCGCTCCGGGTGGGGGAGGACGTCGACCTGGTCTGGCGGGCCGTCGAGGCCGGTCATCGGGTCCGCTACCGACCGATGTCCCACGTGCACCACCCGCCCCGCGAGGGTCTGTCGGCGTGGTGCGCGCAGCGCGTCCACTACGGCTCCTCGGCCGCACTGCTCGACGCCCGCCACCCCGGCCAGGTCGCGCCCGCCGTGGTGTCGCGCTGGAGCCTGGGGGTGTGGGCGCCGGTCGTGGTCGGTCCCCCCGTGCTCGGTGCGCTGGTCGGTGGCGTCACCGCCGCCCGCAGCGCCCGCGCCGCCGCGACCCAGCTGGCCGCGTCCGGCGCGCCACGCCGCACGGGGGCCGAGCTGGCGATCGAGGGCCACCTGGGTGCTGCCCGGCAGCTGTCGCGGGCCGTGGTCCGGGCCTGGTGGCCGCTCGCGCTGGTCGCCGGACTCGTGTCACGGCGGGCCCGTCGCGCCGTGCTGGTCGCCGTGGTGGTCACTGCGGCCTCGGCCGCCGCGGAGCACGGCGGCAGCGATGCT
>CAJANQ010000119.1 GCA_903941145.1 uncultured Actinomycetes bacterium | reverse complement strand
TCTAGGTACTTGCTGGATCGGTCGGGCCGGTCAGGGGTGGGCCGGTGCACGTGCACCGGCCCACCCCTGACCGGCCCGACCGATCCAGCAAGTACCTAGAACGAAGCGAATGCACCGGTGGCACACCAGCAGGGGGAAGTGCGAACCATGAATCTCCGAGCGAACGACCAGAAGGACAACCCGGGGGGGAACAACATGACTGCACGACAGTGGTCAGGACCAGGAGCACGGACCGCCCGCCGGCGGGGCGCGCCCCGAATCTCCATGCGCACCAAGGCCTGGTTCTTGGCGCTCACCCTGGTGGCGTCGGTGCTCGCACTGCCGTCCGTGGGTGCGCAGCCCGTGGCCAACCCGGGGGCGCTCAACTTCAAGATCGTCGACGGCCAGTTCATCCTGGGCCGCCAGACGTTCCCGCTGAAGCCGGCCGAGCTCCCTGAGTGCGGCGACGCCAAGAACAACGACGACGGCCAGGACACGCTGGTCGACTTCCCGGCCGACCCGCAGTGCACGAGCGCGACCGACGCGTCCGAGGTGCAGTCCGGCTTCCAGACCAAGCAGGACACCACCATCTCGGGCACGGTGAACTCGGCCGGGGCCATCTCCATCCCGCAGTCCGGCATCTTCTTCCCGCCCGTCTACACCTACGCCGTGGGCACGGTCATCACGTTCCAGATCCAGCCGGTCAGCGCCGGTACTGGCACGATCAACCCGCTCACGGGCGTGTCGACCCTGAACATCTCGGTGAAGATCAGCATCCAGGGCACCCCGCAGGGCCAGGACCTGACCTCGAGCTGTGGCGTGTCGCCCATCAACCTGTCGCTCAAGACCGGCACGACCAGCCCGCCGGCCCCCAACGAGCCCATCTCTGGCGTGCCCTACAACGACGAGACGGGTCGGGCCACGCTGGTGGACAACGCCTTCTCTGCTCCTGGCGCCTCGGGTTGCGCCATCCTTGGTGCGGCCAACGGCCCGCTCAACGCCGAACTCGGCACCCCGGCCCCCTCCGGCGTCAACACCGCCATCGTCGTGGTCGAGTCGACCCCCAAGATCGCCAAGGGCGTCAAGGCCTCGAACGTGCCGTCGGTGACCTCCGGCGTCGCCCCGCTCACGGTCAACTTCAACGGCACCGGCTCCACCGCCGCCAAGACCATCAGCAGCTACGCCTGGGACTTCGGCAACGGCGAGACGGCGACCGGCCCGACCGCCTTCACGACCTACTCCACGCCCGGCACCTACCAGGCATCGTTGACGGTGACCGACTCCGACGGTGACAGGGACGTCTCGACCAAGACGATCACGGTGGCCGAGCCGCCGAACGTGCCGCCAACAGCCGCCATCGGCAGTTCGGGCTCTGGCGGTCAGGCCCCGTACGCCGTGTCGTTCGACGGCAGCGGGTCCAGCGACCCTGACGGCTCGATCTCGAGCTACGCATGGGACCTTGGCAACGGCCGTACCGCGACCGGTCCGACCGCCTCGGCCAACTACACCCAGCCCGGCACCTACACCGTCACACTGACGGTCACCGACAACCGTGGTGCGACCGGTGTCGCCACCAAGGAGATCGTGGTCACCGGTGCGCCCAACGTGCTGCCCAGTGCCGTAATCACCACCGTCTCGGTGGCCGGCACGATCCCGCTGACCGTGAACCTCTCGGGCGGCAACTCGTCCGACCCTGACGGTTCGATCGTCAGCTACGCCTGGGACCTCGGCAACGGCCAGACGGCCACCGGCCCGAGCGCCCAGGCCGTGTTCACCTCGGCGGGCTCCTACACCGTGACCCTGACCGTCACGGACGACCGCGGCGCCACTGCGGTCCAGACACTGACGATCGACGTCTCGGAGGACTCGAACATCCCGCCGAGCGCCTCGTTCACCTCTGACGTGTCGAGCGGCACCGCGCCGCTCGTCGTGAACTTCGACGGTTCGGCCTCGTCCGACGTCGACGGGTCCGTGGCCAGCTACGCCTGGAACTTCGGCAACGGCCAGAACGGCGCCGGTGCAACCCCGGCCGCCGTCACCTACACGCTGCCCGGCACCTACACGGCCACCCTGACGGTGACCGACAACCGCGGCGCCCGCGGCACGGTGACCAAGACCATCACGGTCAACCGTCCGCCGAACCAGTCGCCGACCGCCGCGGTCGCGGCAGCGCCGGCCACCGGCAGCGCCCCGCTGCTCGTGCAGCTCAGCAGCGCGGGCTCGTCCGACGCCGACGGCGCCATCACCGGCTACCTGTGGAACTTCGGCAACGGCTCCGGCTCCAACAGCCCGAACCCGAGCGCCGTCTACACCACCCCGGGCACCTACCCGGTCTCGCTGACCGTGACTGACAACGACGGTGCGAGCTCGGTGAAGAGCCTCACGGTCGTCGTGAGCGCCCCGAACGTGGCCCCGGTCCCGTCGATCGCCGCGACGCCGCTCACCGGCAGCGCCCCGCTGCTCGTCAACGTGAGCGGTGCCGCCTCCTCGGACGCCGACGGCTCGATCGTCAGCTACGCCTGGAACTTCGGCAACGGTGAGACCGCGACCGGTCCGCTCTCGTCGACCACCTACACCTCGCCGGGCTCCTATGTGGTCCGCCTCACGGTCACCGACAACCGGGGTGCGTCCCGGTCGACGACCGTGACCGTGGTGGCTGGTACGACCAACGTGCGCCCCGTCGCCCGGATCTCGGCGCTGCCGACGGCCGGCCCGGCGCCGCTCCTGGTGCAGCTCAACGGCTCGGGCTCGTCCGACCCGGACGGCTCGATCTCCACCTACTCCTGGAACTTCGGTGACGGCCGCACCGCCACAGGCACCCAGACGCAGGTGACGTACCCGACCGCCGGCACCTACACGGTGACCCTGACTGTCACGGACAACCGCGGTGCATCCACCGCGGCCACCGAGACGGTCGTGGTCGACCCGCCGGCCGCCCTGACGGACCGGGTCCGGCTGCAGTTCTCCGGCGGCATCTCCTACTCCTTCGACGGTCCCGTCTCGGGCGGCACGCTCAGGGTGAGCCGTGACGCCTTCGGCCTGCTGCGTGTGTTCGGCGCAGCGCCGTACACGGGCGCCGGCGGCTCGAACGCCACGGTGTCGGTGAACCTCAACCGGTTCTTCATCTTCAACGCCTTCGTGGGCGACGTGACGGTGAACGACCCCGCCAACGGGGTGACCAACCAGGTCACGTCGCTGTTGTTCGCACCGCTCTCGAGCCCGTCGGCCACCTCGGCCCGGGGCACCGGTACCGGCACCAAGTCGGGCAGGAGCTACAACCTGCTCTTCACGGTCGACGACCGGTCCTGAACGCGTCCCACCTGACCAACTACCGACCAGAGGACCCAGCACCATGCGCTCGACGGCACGACGCTCTGCGCTCACCAGCGCCGCAGTCACGGTGATGGTCGCCCTGGCGGTGGTGGTCGGGGCGTGTGCCGCCCCGAGCCCCTCCCCGGGCGGCGGC
>CAJANQ010000118.1 GCA_903941145.1 uncultured Actinomycetes bacterium | reverse complement strand
TGTGGTACCAGTAGGTCCCTGCGGCCAGGTCCTTCGGGGTCTCGACGACGATCGGGTTGGTCGACGACGGCTCCATGACGCGCAGCACGTTGTCGGAGATGCCCACCGGCGACACGTGGAACCCGTGCTCGTGCAGGTTGGTCTTCTGGGGCAGGTTGTTGATCAGGTTGAACTTGAGCGTGTCGCCGGGGCTGATGACCAGCGTCGGGCCGGTGAAGCTGCCGGTGAAGGTCATGCCCTTCACCTTTACGCCACCGACCTCGTACTCGCCCTCACGCACGTCGAACGTCAGCTCCAGCACGCCGTTGGTGCTGGTGATCACCGGGGGCTCGGTGAACGGCAGCCCCTGGACGGTCGGGAAACTGGCCTCGACCGCCTTACCACCCTCGGGGGTGGTCGAAATTGGCTGCACCTTGGGTGCGGTGGTCGTCGTGGTGTCGTTGCTGGACGACCCGCCGCACGCGGCTGCGCCCGACAGGAGTGCGACCACCGAGGCCGCGACGATCAGCTGCTTTGCGTTGGACATGGTCCGTGGTTCCCCTTGCGACGACACGGCTGAGGGAACCGTAGCGCCGAGCCCCCCGGTTCCGGCTCAACCGGCGGCGCCGGGCGACCGGGCGGAAGTGCCGGCTCAGCGCCAGCCGACGGACTTCAGCAGCTTGAGCGACTTGGTGAGCGTCTCGGCGAAGCCCTTGTCGCCCAGCGAGGCGAACGGAGGGGCCAGGTTCATCAGCCGCTGGTAGGCGACGGTCTGCGGCTCGGTGTACTTGAGCAGGCCGTGGTCGCCATGGCGGCGGCCCATGCCCGAGTCGCCCATCCCGCCCATGGGGGCGTCGATGCTGCCCCAGGCGGCGGCGAACGCCTCGTTGACGTTGACGGTGCCGGCACGGACCTGGCCACCGACCCGGCGGCCGCGGCCGGCCGAGCGGCTCCAGACGCTGGCGTTCAGGCCGTAGCGGCTGTCGTTGGCCAGCTCGACAGCCTCGTCGTCGGTGCGGAACGTGTAGACGGACACGACCGGGCCGAAGGTCTCTTCGCGGTAGCACTCGGCACCGGCCTCGACGCCCGAGAGCACGGTCGGCTCGTAGAAGTACGGGCCCAGGTCGGGGCGGGCCCGGCCGCCGGCCAGCACCGTCGCGCCGTTGGCCACGGCGTCGGCGACGTGGCGCTCGGTGACCTCGACCTGGTCCTTCGAGGTGAGGGACCCCATCTGCATGTCGAAGTCGTAGCTGGGACCCAGCTGCAGGTCCGCCAGACGGCCCAGGAACTTCTCCATGAACGCGTCGTGCACCTGCTCGGCGACGTACATCCGCTCGACCGAGATGCACAGCTGGCCGCTCGAGGAGAAGCAGGCCCGCACGGCGCCCTCGGCGGCCCTGTCCAGGTCGGCGTCGTCGAGGACGACCAGGGCGTTCTTGCCGCCGAGCTCGAGCGAGCAGTCGATCAGGCGCCGGCCCGACTCGGCTGCGATATGGCGGCCCGACTCGGTGGAGCCCGTGAACATCATGAAGTCCGCGATGTCCAGCATGGCGGGCCCGATGGCCGAGCCGCGGCCCAGCACGACCTGCCACAGGTCCTCGGGCACGCCGGCCTTGCGGGCCAACTCCAGGCCCATGAGCGCGGTCAGGGCCGTCTGGTTGTCGGCCTTCTGGACGACCGCGTTGCCAGCGAGCAGCGCCGGGATGGTGTCGCCGACGGCCAGGCTGAACGGGTAGTTCCACGGCGAGATGACGCTGACCAGCCCCTTCGGGTGGTGCAGTTCCTTCACCGACGTGAGCCCCGGCACCATGCCGGCGCGACGCGTGCCCTCGAGCAGCTTGGGTGCGGTCCGGGCGTAGTACCGGCAGGTGATCGCGATGTCGGCGACCTCCAGGAACGCGTCACGGCGGGACTTGCCGTTCTCGGCCTGGATCGCATCCATGATCTGCTCGCGGGCGTCGAGCACCAGGTCGTGGAGCCGAAGGAACACCTTGGCCCGCTCCTTGACCGGGACCTGCGCCCACTTCTTCTGGGCGGCACGGGCCCGCTCGGCGGCGGCCAGGACCTCGTCCGGGGTGCACTGCGGCAGCTCGGCCAGCGGCGCACCGCTGAACGGCGCGTACATGGTGACCGAGGGCGATTCGCCCGAGCTCACGACCTGTGCCGTCAGCCGGGCACGGACCTGCTCGGTCAGGCTGGCGGGCAGACCCAAGTAGTTGGTCGGGTCGGCCGGCAGGTCGGCGTCGGTGCTGATGGGCTCGTCGGTGGTCGTCATCGTGCTGGCTCCCCTCGCAGCGCCGAGCGGCGCGTCGGCCGTCGGTTCGGCCGGGACCCTGAAACCCTAGTGAGCCGAGGCTCCCGGGTCACCCGGTGCGGGTCACCTCGCGTCGAGCACCCCGGCGATCGACGCCGAGACCGCAGCATCTGCCACCTGCAGCGCGGCACGCTCGTCGTCGGCCAGGTCGGCGGCCACCGTGGCCAGCCAGCCGTTGGGGCCCAGCACCACCGGGATGGCGAGCGGCCCCGTCAGACCGCCCCACCGGTCGGGGTCGACCACCTGGGCCGGGATGCCCTGCCAGCGGCCCTCGACGACCGCTGCAACGATGTCCGCTGCGGCATGGGCGGTGACCGCCTCGGTGGTCCGGCCCGACGTGAAGTTCGTGAAGAACGGCTTGACCGCGACCCGCAGGTCGGCCGGGAGGCCCCTGACCCGGTCGTAGGCGTCCTGCACGCGTCCCGAGCGGATGAGGTCCAGCACCTCGGACCGCGCCGCCACGATCTGCCCGGGCAGGTCGGCGAGCGCACGGCCGCCCCGGATCTGCGCAACCCGCTCCTGCGCCTCGTCCGCAGTCATCCCGTGCACCCGCACCAGGCTCCACGCCGGCACCAGGTGGTCGCCGTGCTGGCCCAGGACGAAGGCGCTCACCTCGCGGCGTCGCACACCCAGCTCGACCGCCAGCTCGTGGCGGAACCGGAGAGTGTCGGACCATCCGGCGGCGCCGAGCACGCGACGGGGCGGCAGGTGCTGGGCGAAGATGTGGACGCCGAGTTCGACCGGGTTCGACTGCACCACCACGATCGGCGGGCGCTCCCACGCCGCGAACGTCCGGGCGTACTCCTCGAACAGCGCCGCGTTGGTCCGGCCGAGCGCCGCACGGTCGACCGGCGCGTTCAAGTCGAGCGACACGGTGGCGCCGGCCAGCATCACGACGACGTCCGCCCGGACGTCGGCCGGGTCGAGGACCAGCTCGATCGCGGGCGACCAGTCGTCGAACGCGTCCTCGAGGTCGGCGCGCAGGCCCCAGAGCTCGGTCTCGCTGGTGCCGCCCCGGTGCCCGACGAGCTGCAACCGGGCGGTCTCCGGGACGACCCGACGGTCCAGGAGCTGGGTCGCCAGCTGACGGCCGCACGCTCCTGCCGCACCGATGATTGCCACGTCCATACGGGCCTCCTTCGGCCGCCGAGGCTACCGGCCCACGGGTAGCGTCTGACCTCTGCGCCAAGCTGGCCGTCTGAGCCCTGCCGCCCCCGCCGTCAGGGCGTCGATCGGCCCGGGCCGGCCGTGGCGGATGAACCACTCGTAGCCGTAGACCTCGGGGAAGCTGTCGGCCGCGCCAAAGGTGGGGTCGACGACCTGCGTGCGGTGCTCGGCGATGGCCGCGAGCTTGAGGCCCAGCACACCACGGACGTCGACGGTGTTGGTGATCTCGACGGTCGGCGACCCGAGCTCCAGCATCGGGGCGATCGACTCGCCGGCCAGTGCGGCGACGTGCGTGTCGACGAAGTGCAGGTACTCCCGGTCCACCGTGACCTCGTACCAGGTCAGGAGCCCGACCAGTCCGGCGGCCATGGACCCGACGCGGTGCGCATGCACGTGGTCCGGGTGGGGGTAGACCCCGCCCGAGTCGTACGTCACGAGGGCGTCGGCCCGCTCGCCCTCGACCACGGCAGCCAGGTGGTCCGCCGCGACGTCCACCGACACGCCCGCGAACGCACCGAGCGGCCGCTCGCGGGGATCGTGGCTGGTGCCCGAGTCGTGATGGTCCAAGAACACGACCCGCTCGGCGCCGAGCAGGTTGCACGCGGCGCGGGCCTCGTCCCGACGGGCCTCGGCCAGCCCTGGGCCAGCTCCGACCCCGAGCTCCCCCGACGTGGCGTAGACCACCACGACGCGGTGGCCGGCAGCGGCCAGGAGGGCGATGGTGCCTCCCGTGAAGATGGCCTCGTCGTCAGGGTGGGCGTGGACCACCACGACGGTGCTCACCGCACGCTCCAGGGCACTCTGGACGAATTCCTGACCACATCAGTCATATTTAGAACCTAGGCCACGACAGGGCTGTCGGCAAGGCGCCTGCAGAGGTACCGACGCTGTGTCCGGGGCGCCTAGCCTGCACGTTGTCCGCAGCGCCCCTCCCCCCGTTCGGGCGACGCGCGGCACACCCCCCTCCATGCCGTCTTCCACCCCTCCCGACCTCGACGAGTACCGCCACGCCGTGGCCGACCTGCTCGACGACCTCCGGCACCAGGCCGGGTCGCCGGCGCTCGCCGCGGCCGGCCGTCTCGAGGAGCCGCGGCTGGCGGCGGTCCTGGGCGAGGTGCCCGGTGGCCTCGACTGGGTGCGCAGCGAGCTGCTGGCCGAGGCCGCGACCTTCCGCCCCGACTCCCCCAGCTCGGCCAAGGACCACCACGCCTTCGTCCGCGTCTTCCTGCTGTCGCAGATCGACACGCTCTGGTGGGCCGACGCCCCCGAGTTCGCCACCGACGACGCCGTCGCGACGTCGCCCGAGCTGGTCGACCTCGAGCCGCTCCGGCTCGCCGGCCGGCTCCGCTTCAACTACCGGCGCCAGCCCGACTCGTTCGTCGGCAGGGCCCGTAACGCTGCCCGTCGACGGCTGGCCCCGAACCGGTCGCCCCACACTGCTGGCGTGCGGTTCACCCGGGTCCGCCCCGAGCTCGCCGCGCTCATCAACCGGGTCGCCGAGGCCTTCGCGGTCGTGGCACCAGAGGCGCCGACGCTCTGGGTCACGAGCATGACCCGCAGCGTCGACCACCAGCTCCACCTGCGCACCCTCGGCTACTCGGCGCTGCTCCCGAGCGCCCACTGCAACGGGTACGCCGTCGACGTCGAGATGGCGTGGTTCGGGCGGTTCGGTGCGGCGGGAGCCCTGGCGACCGTGCTGCTCGAGCTCCAGCAGCGTGGGCTCGTCAACGTGATCGACGAGGGCCAGGCCTGGCACGTCTGCCTCAGCCCGGGCGCGAGGGCCGAACTTCGCGCCGAGTACGAACGGACCATGGAGGTCTGACGCCATGTGTGGGATCGCGCTCATCATCGGACCCGGTGCCGACCGGGCTCTCCACCGCCAGATGCTCGCCGCCATCGTCGGGCGCGGTGACGTCGAGGAGGTGCTGCTCGAGGACCAGGTCCTGGCCGGGACCCAGCGGCTCCGCATCGTCGACCGCGACCGGGCCGTGCAGCCGTGGCGCTCCGACGACGAGGCGTGGCTGCTGTGCTTCAACGGCGAGATCTACAACCACAAGGACCTGCGCGAGGAGCTGCGGGCCCTGGGTCGTGTGCCGCGCAGCGAGTCCGACACCGAGGTCGTGCTCGACACGGTGCTCGAGTGGGGCGACGAGGGGGTCCACCGCCTTCGGGGTGAGTACGCGTTCGCCGTGGTCGAGCGCGCCACCGGCCGCACCTACATCGCCCGCGACCCCGTCGGCGTCAAGCCCCTTTACTGGGCCATGAAGGACGGCCGGCTCCATCTGGCCTCCGAGGTGAAGTCGCTGGTCCCCGTCGGCGCCCCGGTCCACGAGGTCCCGCCCGGCCACCACGGCTGGGCCGAGCCCGGCAAGGAGCCGGTGCTGGTCCCCCACGTCGACCTGCTCCGGCTCGGCGAGGGCCTCCCCCCGCTCGACGACCCCGACGAGGCCATGGCCGCGGTCCGCGACACGCTGCGCGACAGCATCCGCGTGCGGGTCGACACCGACCTCCCGGTCGGCGTCGTGCTGTCCGGCGGCCTCGACAGCTCGCTCACGCTGCTCCACGTGAAGGAGATGCACCCCGACTGCATCGCCTTCACCGTCGGCACGCCTGACAGCGAGGACGTCGAGTACGCCCGCCGGCTGACGAAGGACCTGGGCGTCCCGCACGAGGTGATCGACCTCTCGCCCGGCGACCTGCACCTGTCCGACATCCGGACGGCGATCGAGATGGGCGAGCTGACCGAGTACGGCGACGTGATCAACGCCGTGGTGTCGGTCCCGCTGTTCCGCCGGGTCCACGAGTCCGGCGTGAAGGTCGTGCTGGCTGGCGACGGCTCCGACGAGCTCTTTGGCGGCTACGACATGTACCACGCAGTCGACGCCGAGGCCGGGCGACGTCTGTTCCTGCACAAGATCCGCAACCTGTCACGCACCGAGCTGCAGCGGGTTGACCGCACGTCGATGGGCCAGGGCGTCGAGGTCCGCGTGCCGTTCCTGGACGTCAACATGCTCGACCTGGCGATGCGCATCCCGATCGACCTGAAGATGCGCGACGGCCAGGAGAAGTGGGTGGTGCGCCAGGCGTTCGCCGACGTGCTCCCCGAGTACATCCGGATGCGGCCGAAGAACCCGATGTCGCACTCCTCCGGCCTGCACGAGCGGGCGCGGCTCTACAAGCCGCTCTTCGCCCGGGAGTACCGGTCCCACGGGTACCAGGCGCTCAGCCCGATGCGGCGCGACTTCTCGGTCGTGCTGTCGGGCTCCGGGCGGGACCTGGACCGCGCCGTGGCCGAGGTGCAGGCCCGGCCCGACTACACCGCGGCGGAGCACGCCAAGGACTTCCTCGGTGCCGTGCGGTGGAACCTGCAGAAGGCGCTGCGGCGCAGCTAGTCCCGCACTCGGACGGGGCGTCGGACGAACTGTGTTCGTGGCCGACCGGGTCCCTGTTCGCGTAGGGTCGCCGCCGTGAATTCATCGGGGGGCGCCCGGCGGACGAGCCTGGTCACAGGAGCGAACACCGGAATTGGACGGGTCACGGCGACCGAGCTTGCGCGTCGCGGCGACCGCGTCATCCTGGCGTGCCGGTCCGAGGCCAAGACCCGGCCGGTCATCCGGGAGATCGTCGCCGAGACCGGCAACGAGGCCGTGGA
>CAJANQ010000117.1 GCA_903941145.1 uncultured Actinomycetes bacterium | reverse complement strand
GCCTTGGGGTAGTGCTTCGGGGCGAACGCAGAGGTGGAGTAGTAGAGGTTCGGCCACTTGAGCATGAGCTTCACGGCCAGGTCGGTCCACGGGTCGGCGCCGTGGCGCATGACGATCTTCAGCTCGGGGAAGAACCAGCAGACCTCGTCGAGGAGCTCGACCTTCTGGGGAGCGAGGGGCACCCGCGGGCCGGGCACGCCGACAGTCAGGAAGATCGGCAGGTCGAGCTCCACACACGTCGCGTAGATCGGGTAGTAGGGCGCTGCGTCGATGGGCGTCATGCACCCCGACGGGAACGAGCTGACCGCCACCAGGCCGTACTCGTCGTGGTACTGCTTGATCTTGCGGACGGCGTCCATGCCCTCGCGGGGGTCGACGTCGACCAGGGCGAGGAAGCGGTCGGGATGCTCACGGATTGCCCGACGCGGGTCCTCGCGGGTGGTGTTGCCGACGTTGATGAGGCCGCGCTGAACGCCGTAGCGGTCCATGTTGTCGAGGGTCACGGCCACGGGGTCGACCCCGTCGGCGATCTCGCCGGGCACGTCCTTGAACATGTACTGCGCCGGCATCTTGAAGTCCTCCTGGGACTCCTTGTCGCGCAGGTTGGGGGCGAGGAACTTGTAGACCTCGCGGCGGTCGGTGGAGGGGAACCCGATCATGGTGTCGATGATCGGGACGTCGGTCGGCATGCCCATGTCCGCACACTAGTGAGAGGCTGTCGGGATGGCTGCTCCGCAGAAGTCCACCTGGTGGCAGACGCTCAGGTCCCGCTGGTTCGCCGACCCGGCGACGCTCGGCGACGGCCGGCACGCCGGTGAGCCCCGGTCCTCCAACGGCGCCTCGTCGTTCCACCTGCGCTGGGACCTGTACAGCGAGTTCGACGAGATCTCCGTCGTACTCGAGGTCGTAGAGCCGCCCACCGTCGACCGCCTGTACTTCTGGGCGCTGCAGGCCGACTTCTCCGACGCCGCCGGCCGGTCCGCCGGCGGCGCCCACCTGGGTCTCCAGTGGCACCCGGAGTACCCCGGGGGGACCGCCGTGAACTGGGGTGGCTACGACGCCCGGGGCGGGATCCTGCACGGCAGCGGGTCGACCCTGCCGTCGTCGCTCGGGAACCCGCACACCCACGACTTCCCGTGGCTGCCCCACCGGGCCTACCGGCTGACGGTCGCCCGCACCGCCGAGCCCGGTCCGCACGGCGGTCCCGCGTGGTCCGGCTCGGTGACCGACCTCGAGACCGGCCTGACCACCGTGGTCCGCGAGCTGTACCCCGACGGTGACCGCATCTCAGGCGTCGTCATGTGGTCGGAGGTCTTCGCCCGGTGCGACCACCCGAGCGCCGCGGTCCGCTGGTCCGCACCGCAGGCCCGCACGCTCGACGGCATCGTCGTCGAGCCGGCCGCCGTGCTCCTCAACTACCAGACCCCCGCCGACGGCGGCTGCTCCAACACGTCGTCCGACGCCGACGGGACCGGTGTGGTGCAGCGGACCAACACCGTGCGCAACCACCAGACCGGCACCCGGCTGGGCCTCCCCGCCGTTGGCTGAGCCGTCGACCTCGCCACCCACCCCTCTCCCGTCCCCGCCCGTCCCCGCCCGTTCCCTCTCGGTTTCCGTGACGTCTCGCCGCTATATGGCG
>CAJANQ010000116.1 GCA_903941145.1 uncultured Actinomycetes bacterium | reverse complement strand
GGTCTTCCGTTCGCCGCTCGCCCACCGACGGCCACGCTCAATGAGTGTCACGTCGACGCCGCGCTGGGCCAGGCGCAGCGCGGTGACCGACCCGCCGAACCCGGTGCCGATCACCACGACACGGCGACGCTCGGACCGACGCGGCGGGTTGGAAGGACCTGAGGTCGGCACCGGCGCGCACGCAGCGAGCACGCCTGCACCGGCGACCGCCGCAGTACCGCCGAGCATGCGGCGCCGACTGATCTGGTTGCTGTCCCCCACCTGGACCTCCGTCGCCCGCTCCGGACCCAGATGACGGTACGTGGTCGCCCCTCGTTGCACCAGCCCCCGGACGCGCACGGACCCCGGCCGGGTGACCGGGGTCCGTCAGAGGGTGAGCGCCTGCCGGCCGGAGCCGGCAGAGAACGCGACTGCTACTCGATGCGCAGGCCGGAGATGGCCCGGGAGATCACGAGCTGCTGGATCTGCTCGGTGCCCTCGAAGATGTCGAAGATCTTCGCGTCACGGTGCCAGCGCTCCACCGGGTACTCACGGGTGTAGCCGTAGCCGCCCAGGATCTGGATGGCCCGCTCGGTGACCCACACGGCGGTGCGGCCGGCCATGAGCTTGGACATCGAGCCCTCGCCGTTCTTGTAGCCGCCACCGTTGCGGGACAGCCACGCAGCACGGAGCGTCATGAGGCGGGCGGCGTCAATCTGGGTCGCCATGTCGGCGAGCATGAAGGCGATCGACTGGTTCATGATGATCGGCTTGCCGAACGCCGTGCGCTCCTGTGCGTACTGGAGTGCGTACTCGTAAGCGGCACGGGCCACGCCGACGGCCTGGGCGGCCACGGCGGGACGGGTGGCCTCGAAGGTGGCCATGGCGGGCTGCTTGCCCGAGGACACCTGCGGGTTCTTCTTCGCCTCGTGGGCACGGGCAAGCTTCTCGTCGAGCTTGTCCTTGCCGCCCAGCAGGTGCGAGCCGGGGATCCGGACGTCGTCGAGCACGACCTCGGAGGTGTGCGACGCCTTGATGCCGTGCTTCTTGTACTTCTGGCCCATCGACAGGCCCTTGGTGTCCGGGCCGATGACGAACGACGCCTGGCCACGGCCCTTGAGCTCGGGCTCGACCGCAGCGACGACCACGTGGACGTCCGCGATGCCGCCGTTGGTGATCCATGCCTTGGTGCCGTTGAGCACCCACTCGTCGTTGGCCTCGTCGTAGACGGCACGGGTGCGCAGCGAGCTCACGTCGGAACCGGCGTCGGGCTCGGACACGCAGAAGGCGCCGAGGGCGATCTTCTCGGGGGTCCCGTAGCACTGCGGGACCCACTCCATGACCTGCTCGGGGGTGCCGTTGCCGGCGATACCCGCGGCGGCCAGGCCGGAGCCGAAGATGGAGAGGCCGATGCCGGCGTCGCCCCAGAACATCTCCTCGATGGCGACCGGCATGGTGAGGCCGGTGGGGTCACCGATCATGGCCTGGGCCATGAAGTCGAAGCCGTACAGACCGATCTTGGCGGCCTCCTGCACGATGGGCCACGGGAACTCTTCGCGCTCGTCCCACTCCTCGGCGGCCGGGCGGATCACGTTCTCCGCGAAGTCGTGGACCCACTTCTGGATCTGGATCTGGTCCTCGTTCAGCTCGAGCGAGAAGTCCGTCATGGTGCACCGGTCCTTGAAGAGTCGGGTGTGCTGTCACGGGTGGCCGGGGTTCCGGCCGGTGTGCTGGCGGCCCGTCGCCGGGTCCGCCGCACTAGTTACCGGTCGGTAGGTTACCCACGGGTAACCCGGAATGACAAGGGGTCCGGGCCCAGAAGTTCGTCGGTGTGACAGGAGTCCGCAGGACGCGCCGCAGGGCTGCGTCAGCCGCGGCGGACGCGGGTGCCGTCGGGCGTGTCCTCGACGACCCAGCCCAGCGCGACCAGCTGTTCGCGCATCTGGTCGGCGAGTCCGTAGTCCTTGGCCACCTTGGCCGCGTCCCGGGCGCGCACGAGCGCCTCCACGTCGTCGGGCACGACCTCGGCCGACGAGTCACGCGGGTCCAGGCCGACCGCAGAGAGCATCGACCGCCACGACGCCAGGAGGGGGCCGGCACCGTCGGTGTCGCCGGCGTCAAGGAGCGTGTTGATCCTGGTCCCGGTCTCGAACACCAGCGCCATCGCCCTGGGCGTGTTGAGGTCGTCGTCCATGACGTCGCGGAACGCGTCGAGCACCGACTCGTCCGGCGCCATGTCGGCGAGCGCCTCGGTGCGGCGGGCGAGCGCGTCGATGGTCTGCAGCGTCGCCTCGGCGCGCCCGATGGTGGCAGGGGTGACCTCGACCGGCGAGCGGTAGTGCGCCTGCAGCACCAGCACCCGGTAGGCGCGGCCGTCGTGGGTCTCGAGCAGCTGGGTCAGGGTCGTGAAGTTGCCGACCGACTTGGCCATCTTCTCGCCGGACACCTCGACGAACCCGTTGTGCATCCAGTGGTGGGCGAAGTCGCGCCCCAGCGCCACGGCCTGGGCGCGCTCGTTCTCGTGGTGCGGGAACGCCAGGTCCAGCCCACCGCCGTGCAGGTCGAACCCGTCGCCCAGCAGGTCGAGGCTCATGACCACGCACTCGGTGTGCCAGCCCGGACGGCCCTCGCCCCACGGCGACGGCCACGACGGCTCGCCCGGCTTGGAGAACTTCCAGAGGGCGAAGTCGCTGGGGTGCCGCTTCTCCTCGCCGACCACGGCCCGGTCGCCGGCTCCGGCCACCAGGTCGTCGAGCGACTGGTGGGCCAGGAGGCCGTAGCCCTCGACCGCGTCGACCGACAGGTACACGCCGTCGCTCGTCACGTAGGCGTGCTCGCGGTCGACGAGCTCGCCCACCATCTCGACCATCCGGTCCACGAACTCGGTCGCGTGCGGCACCTGGTCGGGGCGCAGCACGCCGATGCCGGCCATGGCGTCCCACCAGAGGTCCTCGCACTC
>CAJANQ010000115.1 GCA_903941145.1 uncultured Actinomycetes bacterium | reverse complement strand
CCGATCTGTAGATGGTGTGGTTGTCGGCCATCGTCAGCGCGTCGGAGTAGCGCAGGTTGAGCTCGTGCTGGCCGGGGGCCGCCTCGCCCTTGGAGAACTCGACCGGCAGGCCCGCCGCAAGCATCTGGTTGCGCAGCTCGCGCAGGAGGGGCTCGTCCTTGGTGGTCTGGAAGACGTGGTAGTCGAGGTTGTACCAGGACGAGGTCTGGGCCTCGAGGTTGCGGTAGCCCTGGGCGGCGAGCTCGTCGTAGGTCTCGTGGTAGGCGAAGAACTCGAGCTCGGAGCCGAACATCACCTGTAGGCCACGCTCGGCGGCACGCTCGAGCTGGTGCTTCAGGATCTGACGGGGAGAGACCGGCACCGGGCTGCCGTCGTGCTCGACGACGTCGCACAGCACCATGGCCGTCTTGGGCAGCCACGGGGTGACCCGCAGGGTCGACAGGTCCGGCCGGCCGCGGAAGTCGCCGTAGCCGCCGTCCCAGGTGGCGTACTCGTAGCCCTCGACGACGTTCATGTCGACGTCGACGGTCAGCAGGTAGTTGCAGGCCTCGATGCCCTCGCCGCCGGTGCCGTCTTCGTCGACGATGTGGTCGACGAAGAACCGGCCGGTGACGCGCTTGCCCATGAGCCGGCCGAGCAGGTCGGTGAACGCGACGACGACGGTGTCGATCTCGTCGGCGTCGACGAGCTGGCGGAGTGTCGGCAGGTCGATCTTCCCGGTGGTGGGCATGGGTTCTCCTAGTGGGCGGTGCAGCGAGGTGTGGGGGAGTGGACTACTCGGGTGTCGTGTAGGCGGCGGTGATGCCACCGTCGACCAGCAAGGACTGGCCCGTCATGAACGACGACTCGTCCGACGCCAGGAAGAGCGCGCCGTTGGCGATCTCGACGGCCTCGCCGAAGCGGCCCATCGGGATGTGGACGAGGCGGCGCTGACGCTTCTCCTCGTCAGACAGGTACTTGGCGAGCAGCGGCGTGAGGACCGGTCCCGGGCAGAGCGCGTTGGCCCGCAGGCCCTGGCGTGCGTAGATGACGGCGATCTCGCGGGTCATCGACAGCACGGCACCCTTGGACGCGGTGTAGGCGATCTGCGGGGTGGCCGCTCCCAGGTGGGCGACGAAGCTGGCGACGTTGATGATCGACGCGCCGCCGGCGCCGACGCCGGGTCCGCCGGCCTCGACGGTCTGGAGCATCGCGGGGATGCCGTACTTGCAGCACAGGGCCAGGCCGGTGACGTTGACCTTGAGGGTCGTGTCCCACGTGGCGACCGAGGTGTTCTCGGGGCCGTCGTCGTCGCCGAGCGACACGCCGGCGTTGTTGTAGAGCACGTGCAGGCCGCCGTGGGTGCTGACCGCGTGGGCGACCGCGGCGGCGACGGAGTCCTCGTCGGCGACGTCGCAGGTGACCGAGCTGGCGGTGCCGCCGGCGGCGGTGATGGCGTCGACGGTCTCGCTGCCGTCACCGAGGTCGGCGACCACGACGGTGGCGCCCTCTGCGGCGAACCGCTCGGCGGCCACACGGCCGAGGCCAGAGGCTGCGCCGGTGATCAGTGCGACCTTGTGGTCGAGGCGTCCCATCGGTGTCCCTGCTTTCCTGTTCGTGCGACTGCTCGGGTGACGTCCGGCACCCTAACGCTCCCTACACTCCCGTCCCATGGCCGAGACCGAACTCCCCACCCACCAGCTCCTCGTCGCCGGCGTCCGGCGCGACGCCGAGGACGGCGCCACCTTCCCGATCTCCAACCCGGCGACGGGCCAGGTCGTGGGCCACGTCGCCCAGGCCGGCATGGGTGACCTGCGTGACGCCGTCCAGGCCGCGGCCGGTGCGTTCACGGCCGGCACCTGGTCGTCGGTCAGCGCGACCGACCGCGGCAAGGTGCTCCTGCGGGTGGCGTCGACCATCCGGGACCGTCTCGAGGACTTCGCCCAGGCCGAGGTGCTGAACGCCGGCCACACCATCGAGGACGCCCGCTGGGAGGCCGGTGCGATGGCCGACGTGTTCGAGTACTACGCCGGTGCGGCCAACAAGCACCTGGGCTCGGTCGTGCCGACCCAGGACGCCGGGCTCGGCGTGGTCATGCGGGTGCCGGTCGGTG
>CAJANQ010000114.1 GCA_903941145.1 uncultured Actinomycetes bacterium | reverse complement strand
GCACACGGCCGGAGCACGGCGTAGCCCGCGAGCCCGCTGTCGCCGCCCACGGCAAATGATCTCACGCCGGGGCGCTGGGTCCAGGCGCAGAGGAACGCGGACCGGTCGACGCCCAGGTGGGCGGCGTCGAACGCGGCCACCTGCTCGAACGGCACAGTGGTCGCGTCCACGACGTCCGACCTGGGCGACCCTGAGGCCGATCCTTCGAACCGAAGGTCGCGGTAGGCGAGCTGGAACCCACCGTGTTCGTAGAAGGGGACCATGTCGAACACCCCGTCCATGCCGATCGTGGCACCGGGCTGGAGCCGGGCCGTGAGGAGCTCCACGCGGTGCTGCCAGAGCACGGTGCCCAAGCCCTGACCCCGGTGGTCGGGCCGCACGATGAACAGGCCCATGAATCCCATGGCGCCGTCGTAGGAGAGCACGGTCCCGCCGCCGACCAGCTCGTCGTCACGCCGCAGCGCGATGAAGGCGTCCGGGTCGAGCGCCCAGGCCACGTCGAGGTCGCCGACCCCTGGGTTCCAGCCCTCCTCGGCGGCCCATCCGGCCAGCATGGGGAGCTCGTCGAAGGCCATCTGGTCGAACGTGCAGCCGGCCGGGAGCGGGGGCGTCGTCATGTCGGAAGAGTCTGCCGGACGCGGAACGGGGGAGGCGTCGCTGCCTCCCCCGCCCGTGTCCACCCTTGCGGGTGGCGCGTCGTCGTGGCGTCGGTCAGCCGCCGACCGCCTCGGTGATTGCCGTCGCGTTGATGTCGAGCACCGGCGGGAGCTCGAGGTCCTCGCCCGGGAAGTTGACCAGACCGACCATCTTTGCGCCTGAGGAGGACGCAATCTCCGAGCCGCCCGGCATGTGCGAGTTCTCGAACACGAGGGTGGGCTTGAGACCCGAGAGCTCGGCGACCTGCGAGGCCGTGATGGGCTCCGGACCGAAGGTGCCGGCGACCTGGTAGCCCGCAAAGGCGGCCCAGCCGGCGGCGAACTTCTGCGCGACGACGGTCTGGGGCTGCTTCGAGGTGGCCTCCTTCACCTTGGCCGAGTCCTCGTTGTAGCGCTCGGTGTAGTCCTCGACGTTCTTGGCCGCGACGTCGGTCGTGCCCCACTCCTTGGCCAGCTTCGTCACCTCGGCCGACACCATCTTTGGGTCGTAGTCGGGCATGACCATCAGGACCTTGGCGTCAGAGCCGGCCGCTTCCTTCATGCGGTCGGCGAACCCCTCGAACCCTGCCAGTAGGACGTAGTCGGCCTTGCTGAGCGACGCGAGGTCAGACGCCTTGGGGTCGTAGTCCGGCGGGTGCTGGATGCTCGTCGGGGCGATGACCGTGATGTCGGTCGCGCCAGCCAGCTTGGCGATGGCCCCGACCCAGGTGGTCGACGCCACGACCTTCGGCGCGCCGCCGCCGGCCTCGGTGGTCGTGGTGGCGTCGTCGGAGGAGCTGCTGCACGCTCCGGCAAACATCAGGCCGCCGACAAGGACGGCGCCGAGGACACCTCGTCTAGTGGAGTACTTGCGCATGTTGCTGTGGTCCTTTCTTGATGTAGGTGGTGATGGTGATGACGCCCGCGACCATCACCAGGACAGGTCCTGGCGGGAGGTCGAGTGCGAGGGCGAGCAGGAAGCCGACGGCGTTGCCGACCAGGCCGATGACGATCGCGATCCGGACCATGGAGCCGAGCGAGTGGGCCAGGTTCCGGGCTGCCAGCGCGGGCAGGATCGTGAGCGAGTCGATCAGCAGCGCGCCGGTCAGCCGAATGGAGGCTGCGATCGACACCGAGATCCCGAGCAGCGCGACGGCGGTGACCGTGCCGACCGCGATGCCGGAGCAGGCGGCCACTTCGCGGTCGAACAGCACGAGGCCCAGCTCGCGCCGCCGCCAGACAAACATCCCGAGCACGAGCACCGCCAGGACGACCAAGAGGACGAGGTCAGAGGTGCGGGTGGCCAGGATCGAGCCCCACAGCAGGGTGAATGCGCTGTTGGCGTTCACCCCCGAGACGGACAGGACGAGCAGCGCTGCGGCTGCAGTGATCGTCATGAGCAGGCCCATCGGTCCGGACAGACCGCCAGGACGACCTGCGAGCGGGGTGATGGCGGTGCCCACCCCGGCACACAGCAGCAGTGCCAGCAGGGTCGGGTCGACACCGATCCAGAGGCCGAGTGCCAGTCCGAGCAGCGCGACGTGCATGACGGCGAAGCGCACCGTCAGGATGTCGAACCCGATGATCAGTACTCCGACCACGGGCATGAACGTCCCGGCGACCATGAGCCCGGCGCCGGACCGCTGGATGACGGGGAGGGACAGCAGCTCGCCGAGCGAGACCGCCAGCATCATGCGGCCCGCTCCCGAATCGAGCCGCCGGCCATCTCCAGGACCCGGTCCGCCTTGGCGACGACTGCTGCGTCGTGCGACACGACCAGCCGCGTCGCTGACATGTCGGCCAGCAAGTTGGCCACGTCGTCCTGACCGTCGAAGTCGAGTGCGCTCGTCGGTTCGTCGGCCAGCAGAAGGCGACGCTCTCCGGACATCGATCCGACCGCCCGCGCCAGGTAGGTGCGCTGCAGCTGGCCGCCGGACAGCGTCGTGAGGGGCCGGTCGAGCAGCTCGCCGACGCCGAGCCGTCGTGCCGCGGCCTCGGCTGCAGGGGCGTTGCCGCTGCTGTCCAGCAGCTCGCGGACCAGGAGCGGGAACGAGCCTGGTGTCGTCCGCTGTGGCACGTAGGCAGCGGCCCGTCGCCGTCGTTGCCACTCGGTCCTCGTGCGGGCGGTGGCGCCGTCGACCGCCACGGTGCCGCTCGCGGTCGGGGCGAGACCCAGCACACTGCGCAGCAGCGACGACTTGCCTGACCCGTTCGAGCCAGTGATCACCACGAACTCGCCGTCTCCGACGGTCAACGACGCGTCGGACACGGCGATGGTCGGCCCATACGCAACGGTGAGGTGGTCGATCTTGAGCACAGAGGGAGTTGCCGGACCGCGGAGGCGTTCCAGCCCAACTCATGTCGTCGTGATGACGCCGGAAGTTCCCGCTGGCCAGAAAGTCCGCGGTGACCCCGGACGCGGAACGGGGGAGGCTTCGTTGCCTCCCCCGGTCCGGTTGCCGTAGTGGTGGACCTTGGTTTCGCCCCCCGGTCCACTCTCTTGCACGCCCCCCATTTGGCGTTCTGACGTCAGTGAACGCGACTGCGGGCCGAGCGTCAACCTCTCTGGCCCGATTGGGTGGAATCGCCCCCGGTAGGCCGTTCGGACCGGTCAGGCCGCCGGTTCAGGCCGTCGGCCACCAGTCGGGGCGGTCCGCCGGGTCGGCCGCATAGGCGTTGAACCCGCGGGGCGGGTCGTCGAACTCGGGCGCCGGGTTGCCCACCGCGGCGAGCGCGTGGGCCCGGTCGTCGGCGTCGAGCGGCCGGGTGTCCATGCACCACTCGACGAGCGTGCCGTCAGGGTCGTTGGTGTAGATCGACACGCAGAACTCGTGGTCGACCTCCACGACGTCGAGCCCGAGCCCCAGCCACCGGTCGCGTGCCGCGTCGAGGGCGGCCCGGTCCACCGCGGTGAACGCCAGGTGGTTGGTCCAGTCGGGCAGGCCGACCGACCCGGACAGGCCGCCGACCGGCACCTCGTAGTCGCCGTGCAGGTCCCAGAACGCGATGAGGTTGCCGTCGCCGGTGTCGTAGAAGACGTGCTTGGCCCAGCCGCCCTCGGGGGTCGGGTTCACGACCGCCTTCATCAGCTCGAAGCCCATGGCCTCGGTGTAGAAGCGGTGGACGGCGTCGATCCGCGGGGTGGCGATGGCCAGGTGGTGGATGCCCATGGCCACAGACTTCCACGGCCCGGCCGTGCTGTGAACGCCCCAGGGCGGCTGAGCCTCAGGAGTAGTGGACCTGCGGGGCCGAGGTCGCAGCCTCGAGCCGGAGCAGGTACTCGATCCGCGGGATCTCGACCACGCCGAGCGAGGCCAGGTGGTCGGTGGACCACTGGACGTCGAGCAGCGCCCCGTCGTGCGCGGACAGCAGCTCGACCAGGTGGACGAGCGCCACCTTCGACGCGTCGGTCTCGGTGTGGAACATGGACTCGCCGGCGAAGAACGCCCCGATGCCGACCCCGTACAGCCCGCCCACCAGCCGGCCCTCCGGCGACCACGTCTCGATGCTGTGGGCCCAGCCCAGTTCGTGCAGCCGCGTGTACGCCCGCACGATGTCGTCGTTGATCCAGCCGTGCGGTCGGTCAGGGTCGCCGCACCGCCGGACGACCTGCTCGAACTGCGTGTCGACCCGGACCTGGTAGCGGCGCAGCGACCGGCGCAGGGACTTGGTCACACGGAGGCCGTCGAGGGGCAGCACGGCGCGGGGGTCGGGCGACCACCAGCCGATCTTGTTGCGGCGCAGCCCGACCGGCATGGGGAACAGCCCGCGGCGGTAGGCGTCGAGCAGGGTGCCGGGCAGTAGGTCGCCGCCGATCCCGACCGGCCCGTCGCCGGTGGTGGCCGGGTCGAGCTCGGCCACGTCGGGGAAGTCCCACTGGCTGGGAGGCGGCTCGACCGGCATGGGCCGATCGTACGGGCAGTCCGCGACGACCCGCCCCCGGACGCGCACCTGGTCCGCCCGGGCGCTTGGGGCGCCCTGACGGACCAGGTTCAGAACGTGAGTGTGCTCAGCGCGAGTAGTCGTAGAACCCGCGGCCGCTCTTACGGCCCAGGTGGCCGGCGGCGACCATGCGGCGCAGCACCGGCACGGTCGAGTAGTTCGGGTCCTTGAACTCCTCGTAGAGGGCGTCGAGGATCGCGACGGACGTGTCGAGGCCGACAAGGTCGAGCAGGGCGAGCGGGCCCATCGGGAAGTTGCAGCCGCCCTTCATGGCGGTGTCGATGTCCTCGGCCGACGCGGTGCCGTTCTCCAGCATGCGCACGGCGTTGTTGAGGTAGGGGAACAGCAGCGCGTTCACGATGAACCCGGCGCGGTCCTTGACCTCGACGGGGTTCTTGCCGCACTTCTCGGCGAAGGCCCGGCACTCGGCGATGGTCTCGTCCGAGGCGGTCAGCGGCCGGACGATCTCGACGAGCGACATGGCCGGGGCGGGGTTGAAGAAGTGCACGCCGCAGACCCGGTCGGGGCGGTTGGTGGCGACGGCCATCTCGACGACCGGCAGCGTCGAGGTGTTGGTGGCGATGATCGCCCCCTCCTTGACGATGGAGTCGAGCTCGGCGAACAGGGCCTTCTTGATGTCGAGGTCCTCGACGACCGACTCGATGATCAGGTCGCAGTCGACCAGGTCACCCAGGTGGTCGGTGGCCTTCACACGGGCACGGACGGCGTCGGCCTCGGCCTGCTCGAGCTTGCCGCGCTCGACCTGCTTGGCCAGCGACTTCTCGAGGCCGGCGACCATGGCGTCGGCCGACGACTGCTGGCGCGAGCGCAGCACGACGTCGTGACCGGCCTTGGCGGCCACCTCGGCGATGCCCGAGCCCATGATGCCCGAACCCAGAATTCCCACACTGTTGATCGTCATGGCGGTCACGCTAGGCGAGGCCCTCGGACTCCCACCAAGTCCGCGGGCGTCGGCCGGCCGGCGGCGAGACCGCACGGGATGACGCGCCCGACCCGTGCGCGCCCTCTACCTTCCGGGGCGTGTCCGACTTCCGCATCGACGGCCCCTGGGCCTTTGCCGGCCTGCCGCCCCTGGCGCGCGCCGAGCTGCGCCGTCGGCGGAAGTCGCTGATCGCCCGGGCCTCGGGCCACGTGCTGGACCTTGGCGGGGTCGACGTCGACCTGAAGCCCTATGCCCGCCGCGACGACATCGCCTCGGTCACCGTGGTCAGCCCGCTGCGCTCGGAGCGCATCCGGCTGATCCGCCAGGCCAAGGAGGTCGGGGTCGACCTGCACCTCGCCCTCACCGTCCCGGCCGGTGGCCGGTTCGACGCCATCGTGTCGGTGGCCCGGCTCGTGACCGCGTCCGACCCCGACCTGCTGGTCCGTCGGCTGGTTGGCCTGGCCGGGTCCGACGGGCGGCTCCTGGCGGTCGAGCCGGCCGCCGCGGTGGGTCTCGCCCGTCGGGTGCAGCGTGCGGGAGCGCCGCTCTCCAAGGGGTTCCTGGGGGTCGACGTGGCGCTCGACGTGCCCGACGTCCTCCGCCGCAACGGGTGGTTCCTGACCGACAC
Organism: uncultured Actinomycetes bacterium; assembly: GCA_903941145.1. Classification (GTDB taxonomy): domain Bacteria; phylum Actinomycetota; class Acidimicrobiia; order Acidimicrobiales; family Microtrichaceae; genus CAJANQ01. Next base: position 978 of record CAJANQ010000114.1, on the reverse strand, counting down.
GCACAAGGACACGGTGTCGCTCACCGCGGCGCCGCTGCGTACGGTGGTGGACATCACGGCCCGCCGCGGGCCGTCCTGAGCCCAACGGAGGCCTCATGAACGGGACCGTCGCCCTGGTCGGTGGCGCCGAGTGGACCGAGGGCTGCACGTTCGACGCAGCACTCGTGGACGGCGTCGACGAGGTCCTGGTCATCCCGACGGCCCTCGCCTACGAGAACCCGGGCCATGCCCTTGCCCGGGCCGAAGCCTGGTTCGCCCAGTTCGGCGCCAAGATCCGCGTGCTCGACATCTACCGCCGGGCCGAGGCGCTCGAGGCCGACGTCGCCGTGGCCCAGGACGCCCGCCTGATCTACGTGCCCGGCGGGTCGCCCATGCACCTGCGTTCGGTGCTGCACGAGACGCCGCTGCTCACCGCGCTCGTGGCGGCCTGGAACAACGGCGCCAACGTCGCTGCGTCGGCCGAGGGTGCGTCCACGCTCTGCGCGCACATGGTCGACAGCCGCGGCGGTGCCTTCACCGTGGGCCTCGGGCTCATCACGACCATGACCGTGGTGCCCCGCGCCAACCAGTGGTCGCACGACAAGTTCCAGCGCACCGTGCAGCTTGCCCACCGGGGTCTGCCGGTCGTCGGGATCGACGAGCGGACGGCGCTGATCTACGCGCCGGACGGCACGTGGACCGTCGAGGGCGAGGGGAACGTGAAGGTCGTCGTCGACGGCCAGACCAGCGACCTCGGCGCACTCCCGCGCTGGCTCAACCCCGCCCAGTCCGTCTGAGCGGTCGGGGCTGGCTGAGGCCGGTCAGGACTCGTTGATCGTCACGGACTTGATGACGACCGCCTTGGTCGGGGCCTCGCCGTTGGCGTAGGTCCCGATGCGGTTGACCACGTCCTGGCCCTGGGTGACCTGGCCGAACAGCGAGTAGTTCGCCGGGTTCAGCTTCGGTCCGCCGCCGGGCAGCACGATGAAGAACTGGCTG
>CAJANQ010000113.1 GCA_903941145.1 uncultured Actinomycetes bacterium | reverse complement strand
CCGGGGGCCGCGGTGGTGCTCGGGGCGGCGGTGGTGGGCGCGGACCGGGGTGCGGGCGCGGTCCGGACCGCCGGCGTCGGTGCAGCCTGCGGCGGGGTCGGCGGGGCCTCCTGCCGGAGCGCGATCTCCTGGCTGGCGAGCTGGTCGGCCATCTGGGGGCTGACCGAGCGCAGCGATGCGGCCTCGGCCAGCGCAGCGTTCAGCCGCTCGTCGAGACGCACGGCGACCCGGTCCTGACGGTCGTGCAGCGCTCGCAACGAGTCCATCTCCTTGCGGATCTGGTCGAGACGCGACTGGGCCTGCACCTTGGCGGCAGTGGCCTGCTGGGACTGCCGCTCGAGCTCGGCCTGGCGCTGCATGAGCGTGTCGACGACCTGCTTGCGGCGAGAGGCCAGGATCTGCAGCACGTTGGTGGCGTTGGCCGCCTCCTCCATCTTGGAGACCGACAGCACGGCGAGGGAGTCGCCGGCCGGGGGCCGCACGAACGCCTCGACCGCGTACTTCTTCACGCTCTGGCGGGCGACCGCGGCCTCGCTGCGGGCCACGGCCACACGGGCGGTGGCCACCTCGACGGACTTGTTGGCCTGGTCGAGCGCCACCTGCGCGAGCTCGATGGCCCTGGCCTTCTGGGCGATCCTGGCGTCGAGGGCGGCGAGGCCCTGACGCACCTCGTCCCGGCTGGCCTGCAGCACGTCGACCCCCTCGGCCGACTCGGTGGCCGAGGCAGGGAGCGCGGCGACGCCGACGGCGAGCGCAGCAAAGAGGAGTGCTCCTCGGACGAGGCCCGACCTGGAGAGGGACGGACGGGACAGGGACCGGCGGCCTCCACGCTCCGCAACCGGGGCGTGAGGGGTTCTCGTATCGGTGCGTCTCTGGTTCTTGTGCAGCACAATGACTCCGAACGGCCGCCCGCGAGGAACTTCCACCGTAACCGTTTTGTCACGAAAAGTGGTGGATAGCGCGCGGTGCGGGACGAGCGTCATCCCCGGAGTTCAACGGAAATCACGGGCAGAGGGCACCGGGGCCCCCACCGGAAGCGGCTCGACCCGCTCGGCGACGACGTTCACCACCCCGTCGACCGTGCGTTCCAGGCGCCCCTTGACCAGCAGCGCCGGCTCGGAGCGCAGCACCGTGCGGAACCGGGTCCAGCACCCCACCGAACAGACCACGTTCACGATGCCGGTCTCGTCCTCGAGGCTCAGGAAGGTGACGCCCGCAGCGGTGGCAGGCCGCTGCCGGTGGGTCACCACTCCCCCGACGGTGACCTTGGTGCCGTCGGCACGGTCCACCAGCTCGGCCCCGGGGACCACCCCGCGACGGTCCAGGTCGGCACGGACCTGCTCCATGGGGTGGCCGTCGGGCGACACCCCGGTGGCCCACAGGTCGGCGACGACCGTCTCGTGCGGGTACATGCCAGGCAGCCGGGGCGACGACGCCACCCCCACGGGGCCCGGCAACTGACCGGGCCGGGCGGCTGCGGCGGCACCCGCCACCCAGACCGCCTCACGACGGCGCAGGGGCCGGCCGTCGCGACCGGTGAACGAGCGGAGCGCCCCAGCGGTGGCGAGCGCCTCCATCCGCGCGCGGTCCAGCCCGGCGCGACGGGCCAGGTCCTCGGCGTCGGCGAACGGGCGGCCGGCCACCACCTGCTCGGCCGCCGCAGTACCCATGGCCCGCACCGAGGCCAGCCCCAGCCGCACGGCCACGCCACCGGTCGACCCCTCGTGCGGCTCGAGGGTGGCCTGCACCTGCGAGGCGTCGACGTCGGGCCCGAGGGCCACGACCCCGTGACGGCGGGCGTCGGCCACGAGCGACTGCGGGGAGTAGAAGCCCATCGGCTGGGCCCCGAGCAGCGCCGCACAGAACGCGGCCGGGTAGTGGTGCTTGAGCCAGGCCGACGAGTAGACGAGGTAGGCGAAGCTCACCGAGTGCGACTCGGGGAACCCGTAGTTGGCGAAGGCCGCGAGCTTGTCCCAGATGAGCGGCACGACGTCGGCCGGCACCCCCCGGGACTGCGCCCCCTCGTCGAACCGGGCCCGCAGCGCGGCCATGCGGGCGGTCGACCGCTTGGACCCCATCGCCTGGCGCAGCTGGTCGGCCTCGGACGGGGTGAACCCGGCCACGTCGATGGCCATCTGCATGAGCTGCTCCTGGAACAGCGGCACGCCGAGCGTCTTGGCCAGCGACGGCTCCAGCAGCGGGTGCAGGTAGGCCACCGGCTCCTCGCCCCGCCGCCGGCGGATGTACGGGTGGACCGACCCGCCCTGGATGGGCCCCGGCCGGATGAGCGCCACCTCGACCACCAGGTCGTAGAAGCACCGGGGCCGCAGCCGCGGCAGGGTGGACATCTGGGCGCGCGACTCGACCTGGAACACGCCCACCGAGTCGGCCCGGCACAACATGTCGTAGACGGCGTCGTCCTGGGGCAGCTCGGCCAGGTCCAGCTCGACCCCGTGGTGGTCGCGGACCAGGTCGACCGCCAGGTGCAGCGCCGTGAGCATGCCCAGGCCCAGCAGGTCGAACTTCACGAGCCCCGCAGCGGCACAGTCGTCCTTGTCCCACTGCAGGACCGAGCGGCCCTCCATGCGTCCCCACTCGACCGGGCACACCTCGACCACCGGCCGGTCGCACATGACCATGCCGCCCGAGTGGATGCCAAGGTGCCGGGGCAGGTCGGCCATCTGCCGGGCCAGGTCGAGCACGGGGGCCGGCGCGGTGGCGTGGCGCTCGGCGGCCTCGGCCGGCGACGGCACCCCGCCCCAACGGTCGACCTCCTTGGCCCAGGCGTCCTGCTGGCCGGCGGCGAACCCCAGCGCCCGGGCCGCGTCACGCACCGCCGAGCGCGCCCGGTAGGTAATGACGTTGGCCACCTGCGCGGCGTGGCTCCGGCCGTGCCGCTCGTAGACGTACTGGATGACCTCTTCGCGACGGCCGGACTCGATGTCCAGGTCGATGTCGGGCGGGCCGTCGCGCTCGGG
>CAJANQ010000112.1 GCA_903941145.1 uncultured Actinomycetes bacterium | reverse complement strand
CGAGCAGGTCTGCGAGCGGCTCGCCGCCTACCAGGCCGCCGGGCTCGGCGGCGTGGTCCCGTGGTGCTCGGACTACCCGTCGCACGAGACGCTCCGACTCCTGGGCGAGCAGGTCCTCCCCGAGTTCAAGTAGGCCGGGTGCGCACCGTCGGCCCGCCCCGGACGCGACACGGCCCGCCGGGAGACCGGCGGGCCGTGCTGCGTACTCGGTGGCTCACGGTCGCCCGCGGCCGGTCACTCGTAGTAGCGGAAGATGATCTCGGCGACGCACGACGGCTTCTCGGAGCCCTCGCACTCGAAGGTGAAGGTCATGTACACCTGCGCACCGTTGCCGGGCAGGTCGTCGACCTTGGTGAGCTCGGCGCCCAGACGCAGGTTGGCGCCCACCGGGACCGGCGAGACGAACCGCACCTTGTCCATGCCGTAGTTCACGCCCATGCGCACGCCGGTGACGGTCGCGATGGTCGGCATCAGGGCCGGGCCCAGCGAGAGGGTGAGGTAGCCGTGGGCGATCGTGCCGCCGAACGGGCCGTCCTTGGCGCGCTCGGGGTCGATGTGGATCCACTGGTGGTCACCGGTGGCGTCCGCGAACGTGTTCACGCGCTCCTGGGTGATCTCCATCCACTCGGAGTAACCGAGATGGGTACCGACAAGTTCCTTGAGTCCGGCGATGCCGTTCACTTCGATGGCCATGGCGCGATCATTGCCGCGGTGGCGACGCTCGGAAAAGTCCGGTCAGGTGAACCAGATCTTCTGGTGGTCCTTGGACTGCGGATGGAGCAGGAGCGCAATCAGCGCGTACTCGAAGAGCGCGTTGATGACGTTCCCGCCCAGGAAGATGAATCCCACCCGGCTCAGGATGCCGCCGGTGAGCAGCGCGGCGACCACCCGGCCGATGATCGGCAGGAACGACGCGAAGATCGCCACCTGGTAGCCGCGCTTCATCTCGTTGGCGATGCCCCAGCCGCCGTAGAGGTTGGCAGCCAGCGTCAAGCCGATGATCAGCGTGACGATGGCGCCGTTGCTGCCGACCCTCAGCATGGCCAGCGCAGCCCAGAAGGCGTTGAAGTAGAGCAGGAACTGGGCGATCGCCAGGGTCTGCGGCAGTCGGTTGTTGAACCAGCGGCGGGACGACATGGCTGACAGTGTGCCCGTTGCGGCCACTCCGTCACGGTCACCCGGCGCGTCGACCGTGCCGGCCCTGGTGCTCGCGGCAGGGGAGGGGCGCCGGCTCCGGCCGCTCACGCTGCTGCGACCCAAGCCGCTCTGCCCGGTCGGGGACCGCACGCTGCTGGACCGGGCGCTCGACGCAGTCGTGCCCGCGGCGTCGCGGGTCGCGGTCAACGTCCACCACGGCCGGGCCATGGTCGAGGACCACCTGTCGGCCCGGGCGGCACAGGGCGGTGGCGACGTGTTCGTGTCGGTCGAGGAGCCCGAGGCGCTCGGCACCGCCGGCGCCGTCGCGCGGCTCGCAGCGTGGTTGGCGGGCGAGCCGGTGCTCGTCGTCAACGCCGACACCGTCCACGACGCCGACCTGTCCGCGTTCGTCCGCGGCTGGGACGGCGAGCGCGTCCGGCTGCTGACCCCGACGCCCGGCCCATTCGGTCCGCGTAGCGGGGTGGTGGCGTCGCTCCTCCCAGCGGCCGAGGTGGCCCGGTTGTCACCGGTGCCGTCGGGGCTCTGGGAGTGCGTGTGGCGCGACGCCGTGGCCGAGGGTTGTCTGGAGACCGTCCACCACGACGGCCTGTGCCTCGACTGCGGGACCCCGGCCGACTACCTGGCCGCCAACCTGGCCGTCGCCGGTGCGGACCGGCCCGACGGGTCGGTGGTGGGCGAGGGCGCACGGGTCGACGGAACGGTCGAACGCGGCGTGGTCTGGCCGGGCTCGGTGGTGGCGGCGGGGGAGCACCTCGTCGACGCGGTCCGCGCCGACGGACTCACCGTCCTCGTCCGCTGACGCTTCCGGCCGCCCACTTGTTCCGTCCGCTTCCGACCGAACTCGTGACGGTGTGGTCCACAGAGGGACCACAGCGTCACGAGTTCGGGAACATCGTCGGGCTCAGCGGCGCCTGGGGCGGTCGACGGGGGTGGCCTCGTGGCCGGCGCGCAGCTGCCCGCACGCCGCGTCGATGCTGGTGCCGCGGGTGTCGCGGACCGTCACGTTGACCCCGGCGTCGAGCAGCTGGTCGCGGAAGCGGCGCACCTCGGCGGCCGACGTGCCGCGCACCTCGTAGCCAGGGGTCGGGTTGAGGGGGATCAGGTTCACGTGCGCCCGGACCCGCCGGGCCAGGCCGGCGAGCCGCTCGGCGTCCTCGGGCCGGTCGTTGACCCCGGCGATGAGCGCCCACTCGAAGCTGACGCGTCGGTGGGTGGCGTCGAAGTACTCCTCGCACGCCACCATGAGGTCCTCGAGCGGCCAACGGCGGTTCACGGGCACGAGCTCGTCGCGCAGCTCGTCGTCGGCGGCGTGGAGCGACACGGCCAGGTTCACCGGCAGGTCGGCCTGTGCCAGCTTGCGGATGCCGGGGACCAGCCCGACGGTCGAGATGGTCAGATGGCGCGCCCCGATGCCCAGGTCGTCGTGCAGCCGGGTGACTGCGCCCCACGTGGCGTCGTAGTTGGCCATCGGCTCGCCCATGCCCATGAAGACCACGTTGCTGACGCGGCGGCCGTCACGGTCGGCGGCGGCCCGGCGCCGCGCCACGACCACCTGTTCGACGATCTCGCCGACCGACAGGTGCCGCTCGAACCCGGCCTGGCCGGTCGCGCAGAACGAGCACGCCATCGCGCAGCCGGCCTGGGTCGACACGCACACCGTGCTGCGCTCCTTGTAGTGCATGAGCACGGTCTCGACGCGGGCACCGTCGGCCAGCTCCCAGAGCCACTTCACGGTGGCGCCGTCGTCGGTGACGGACTCGGTCACGGCCACGAGCGCCGAGGGGAGGGCCTCGGCCAGTCGGTCGCGGACGGCAGCCGGCACGTTGGTCAGGTCAGACGGTTCGCGGCCCTGAGCCCAGAGCCCGTCCCACACCTGGTCGACGCGGTAGCGGGGCTGGTCG
>CAJANQ010000111.1 GCA_903941145.1 uncultured Actinomycetes bacterium | reverse complement strand
GTACCAGTGAACCACGTTCAGTTACCTGCGGCGCATGTCACCCCGGCCCTTGAACTCCGGTTCTCGTGACGTAGGGCAGCCATATGGCTGCGACACGTCACGAGAACCCGGGGAGCACCGGTGTGGCCGGGCCGTGACGGGCGGTGACGTCGGATGGGGCGGCCGGGAACGGCCCACGTAGTATCTGCCCCCGGTCTGGTCGGCAGTTCGGCCAGCTCCGAAGGAGCGACCCATGCGAGGAATCATCGGAGCCGGCGGCTACCTGCCGCACTGGCGTCTGCAGCGGTCGGCGGTCAGCGCCGTGCTCGGCGGTGCGCCGGGCAAGGGGACCAGGACTGTCGCGTCCTACGACGAGGACGCCCTGACGATGGCGGTCGAGGCCGCCCGTCGGACCCTGCGGGGCTCGACCTCGACGCCTGCAGCCCTGTGGTTCGCCACGACCAGCCCGACCTACCTCGAGAAGACCAGCGCCCCGATCGCCCACGCCGCGTTGCGGCTGCCGGGCGACGTGGCTGCGGCCGACGCGGGCCCCGGCCTGCGCGGTGCCGCCATGGCGCTCCGCTCCGCCCTCCGTTCGACCGAGACCGTCCTGGTCGCCGCGGGCGACGTCCGCACCGGTCCGGCCGGTTCGCCCGACGAGCGCGACGGTGGCGACGCCGGTGCCGCAGTGCTGGTCGGCGAGGCCGACTCCCTCCTTGGCGAGTACCTGGGCTCCGGCTCCGCGACCCGCGAGTTCCTGGACCGCTGGCGTGCCCCGGGCGAGCTCCGCACCCACGGCTGGGAGGAGCGGTTCGGCGAGCAGCGCTACGCCGCACTGGCCTCGGCAGCGTGGACCGCGGCGCTGGCCGACGCCGGCCTGGAGGCCGGTCAGGTCAACAAGGTCGCCGTCGTGGGGCCGCAGGCCCGCGCTGGTGCCGGCCTCTCGAAGCAGCTCGGCGCCGAGGGCGTCGAGGTGGTCGACACGCTCGCCTCGACCGTCGGCTTCAGCGGTGCCGCCCACGGCCTGCTGCTCCTGACCCACCTGCTCGAGTCCGCCGAGGCCGGCCAGGTCGTGGCGCTCGTGTCGATGGCCGACGGCGCCGACGCCTTCATCTTCCGGGCCACCGGCAGCGGGGCGGCCACACCGACCGTCGCCGACCAGCTCGAGGGTGGCGACGACTCGCTCGCTTACGCCAAGTACCTGTCGTGGCGCGGCGTCCTGCCCATGAACCCGCCGAACCGTCCCGAGCCGGCCCGCATGTCGGCCTCGGCCGCGGAGCGCCGCCTGGACTGGAAGTACGGGTTCGTCGGCTCCAAGGACCACGAGAGCGGTGCGCTGCACCTGCCGCCGGCCCGCGTGAGCTTTGTCGGCGGCAACGTCGACGACATGGAGGCCGCACCCATGGCGGACGTGACCGCCACGGTCGCCACCTTCACGGTCGACTCGCTCGCCTACTCGCCGTCCCCGCCGGTCGTCTTCGCCGTCTGCGACTTCGACGGCGGCGGCCGCCTGCCGGTCGAGCTCACCGATGTCCGCGCGGACCAGGTCAGCATCGGCATGCAGGTCGAGATGACGTTCCGCCGGCTCAACACCGCCGACGGCATTGCCAACTACTTCTGGAAGGCGCGGCCCGCCGCGCAGGGAGGTGCGTGACCATGGGTTCGCACGGGATCAAGGACCGGGTCGCCATCGTCGGGATGGGCTGCACCCAGTTCCGTGAGCACTGGGACAAGGGCGCCGACGACCTGATGGTCGAGGCCGTCCAGGCCACCCTCGAGAGCGCCGGCGTGGCCAAGGACGACATCGACGCCTGGTGGCTCGGCACCGCACAGTCCGGCATGTCGGGCGTGACGCTCGCCGCGCCGCTGAAGCTGCAGGGCAAGCCGGTCACCCGCGTCGAGAACTACTGCGCGACCGGCTCCGAGGCGCTCCGACAGGCCTGCTACGCCGTGGCCTCCGGCGCCTACGACATGGCCGCCGCGGTGGGTGTCGAGAAGGTGAAGGACTCGGGCTACCAGGGCCTGAACGCCTTCCCCATCCCGCACGACGGCACGCAGCGCTCGCTGACCGCCGCCGCGATGTTCTCGCTCGTGGCTCCCGCCTACGCGGAGCGCTACGGCGTCGACCCGGGCGAGCTCCGACGCACGCTGGCCCGGATCGCGTCGAAGAACCACTCCAACGGCGCCAAGAACCCCCGCGCCCAGTTCCGCCGCGAGATGGACGTCGACGCCATCTGCAAGATGCCCGCGGTGGCCGGCATGTTGTCCGTGTTCGACTGCGCCGGTGTGGCCGACGGTGCCGCCGCTGCGATCGTGGTGCGGGCCGAGGACGCCTACAAGTACACCGACAAGCCGATCTTCGTGAAGGCGCTCTCGTTCGTGGCCGGCAACGGTGCGGGCCTGCTCGACCCCGAGTTCGACTACACGCACTTCGACGAGTGCGAGATGGCCGCCAAGGACGCCTACCACCAGGCCGGGATCACCGACCCCCGTCGCGAGCTGGCGATGGCCGAGGTGCACGACTGCTTCACCCCGACCGAGCTGGTGCTCATGGAGGACCTCGGGTTCTCCGAGCGGGGCCAGGCGTGGCAGGACTGCGAGGCCGGCGTGTTCGACCTGCACGGCGACCTGCCCATCAACACCGACGGCGGACTCAAGTCGTTCGGCCACCCGGTCGGCGCCTCGGGCCTCCGCATGCTGTTCGAGTGCTGGCTGCAGCTCCGCAAGGAGGCGCCCGAGGACCGTCAGATCGCAACGGCCGACCGCGGGCTCGCCCTCACCCACAACCTGGGCGGCTACCCGGGCGAGATGGTGAGCTTCGTCGGCATCTGGGGCAGTGGCACCGACTGACCTGGTCGGCGGGCCCGAGCTCGCCGCCCGGATCGACGAGCTCCTCGGCGCCGACCAGGCGGTCGCGGTGCTGGGTGCGCGTGTCGACCTGCCGGACGACGACCCGGTACCGGGCGAGACCGTGGCCGAGCGGCTGCACGCGCTGGTCCGCGGCACCGACCTGCTGGGCCTGGTCCCCCCGCACACGTTCGTGCTGGTCGCCACCGGCTCCGACGCC
>CAJANQ010000110.1 GCA_903941145.1 uncultured Actinomycetes bacterium | reverse complement strand
CGCCGTCGGCGTAGATGCCGATGACCTCGAGCACCTCGGTCCCGCCGCTCGTGAACAGCAGCGGCGCCTGGGCACCGACCTCGAGTCCGGCCCGCCGGGCCAACGACTCGGAGACCACGACCTGGCCGTCGCGCAGCGACGTCGGGGCGGCTCCGCCGACCCAGGTCGGAGCGAGCACCTTGGAGAGCACCTTGCCGTCCATACCGGTGAGCCGCACGCCAGAGGTGCCCACCGACGCCCGGCCGATCTGCCAGCCGCTGACCGCCTCGACCGACGGCTGCTCGGCGATCTTGGCGAGCAGGTCGCCGGGGAGCCCGCCACGGGTGAACGTCCCAGAGTCCACGACCAGGTCGGCCGTGATCAGCCGGTCGACCTGTCCGCTGATCGACGCGGTGAACGAGGAGAGCACGACCGTGAGCGCGGCGACCACTGCGGTGGCGAGCAGGAGCGCTCCGGCGGTCGCGGCGACGCGGGACCGGTGCTGCTCGACCTCCCGTGCGCCGACCTCGCGGAGCGGCCTCGGCTTCACCGGGGCGCGTCGCAGTGCGACGGCCACCAGGAACGACAGCGCGTAGGGGACCAGCGCGACCACGGCGAGCACGCCGGCTGCGGCGACCCCGCCCAGGAGCGCGGCCGCCGGGGCGACCCGGGCCAGGACCAGCGCACCGGCCACGGCTGCCCCGCCGACGAGCGCGACCAGGGTCAGGACCAGCAGACGACGCCGGGCCGAGCGGGCGACCGGGGTCGGGGCCTCGACGACCGCCTCGATCGGCGGAACCTTGCACGCCCGGTTGGCCGGGACCACGGCGGCGACCATCGTGGCCGCCACGCCGATGCCGACGGCGAGCAGCAGGGCTGCGGGCGACACGACCGACCCGGCCACCGGCACCGAGGACCCGAGCGCACCGAGGGCCGCCTCGATCACCCGGCCCAGCAGCAGTCCCAGCGGGGCACCGACGACCGAGGCGGCCAGGGCGAGCGCCGCGGCCTCGGCGAGCGCCGCCCTGCGGAGCTGACCGGGCGACGCGCCGACGAGCCGGAACGCGGCGAACGTGCGCCGCCGGTCGGCGTAGAGCAGCGTGAGCGAGTTGGCGACGGTCACGGTGCCGACGAGCAGCGCCAGCCCGGCGAACCCGAGGATGAGGACGCGGACCAGGGTGAAGCTGCGGGTCAGCCCCTCCTGTCGGTGGCGCGCCGCCGTGGGGGCGTCGACCACCTCGATGCCCGGCGGGACCACGGACCGGACCGCCTCCGTCGTGGCAGCACGGTCGGCGCCCCGGTCGAAGACCACCGCCACACGGTTGTCGTCGGTGGGCCGGTCGAAGAGCTTGCGGGCCTCGGCCAGGTCGAACAGCGCAAGGCTCGAACCGGGCGGCAACTCACCGCGGTCGGTCGACACGATGCCCACCAGCCGATAGGACGCGACCTTGGCCTTGCCTGCCACCGTGACCATGTCGCCGACCTTGAACCCGGCGGTCCCGGCCGTCGTGGCGTCGAGCACCACCTCGTCGCCGGCGCTGGGGGCGCGTCCCCGCCCGACGAACCGGTACGGGGCGACGGAGGCGTCGACCGGCCAGCTCGCACCGAGCGGCTGCTCGGACAGGCCCGGGGCCACGACCGGCTCGCCGTTGCGGCCCAGCACGACGGCGACGTCCTCGACCCGGGGGGACACCGACCGCACGCCCGGCACCGACTCCACGGCCCGGGCCACGGAGGCCGGGACCAGCCGACGGACCTGCTCGACGGCCGACTCGAACGCCACCTGTCCCTCGATCACCGCGTCGGCACGGTCCGACCCAGCCGCTGCGAGTTCGTCCAGGCCGCTGCCCACCCGGTCGAGCAGTGTGAGCGCGCCCGCGACGTACCCGACGCTGAGGGCGATGGCGACCGCCGCCAGCACAAGGCGTCGGCG
>CAJANQ010000109.1 GCA_903941145.1 uncultured Actinomycetes bacterium | reverse complement strand
TGCCTACCGGCTCTGGCCGCTGCAGGGCTGGGAGCAGGCCCTGGGCGGATGGTCGCAGTTCGACGGGCCCGAGTACCTGTCCATCGCACGCGACGGCTACCTCTACGTCCCAGGGTCCAAGTCGAACATCGTCTGGTTCCCGCTCTACCCGCTGACGGTCCGTGTCGCGCACGTGGTGGTCCGCAACTGGCTGATGGCGGGGATCGTGGTGTCGGCCGTGTGCGGCGTCGTTGCCGCGTGCCTCCTGTGGAAGTGGGTGGGCGTCCACGGCATGGACGGACGCACCCGTCGGACCGCATTCGCCGCGGCGATGGTCTACCCGTACGCCTGGTACCTGTACGGCGTCGTGCACTCCGACTCGATGTTCCTGATGCTGGTGCTCGCGTGCTTCCTGCTGGTCGAGGCCGACCGGTACGTGCTGGCGGGCCTTGTGGGAGCCCTCGCCACGGCGACCCGGCCGACCGGCATGGCGCTGATCCCCGCCGTCCTGGTGCTCGTGTGGGAACGGTCCGGCCTCCTGGCCGTGCCGGTACCGCCTGCGGGTGACGGCACCCGGTGGTCGCAGCTGGTCCAGCGGTGGCAGCTGCCGGTGCAGCTGGTGAAGGAGCGTTGGTCCGCGCTGATGCTGGCGCCGTTCCTGGCCTGTGGCGGTCTGGGGCTGTGGATGCTGTACCTGGGTGTGCAGTGGGGGGACCCGCTGGCGTTCAAGACCAACCAGACCGAGTACCACCCGAGCCCGTACCCGCTGCTGAAGAAGCCGTTCTTCGTCCGGTGGCGGGACGTCGCCGACTCGCCGTCCTACACGCTCACCATCACGTTCCAGCTGGTACTGGCCGTGGTGGTCGTGGCCAGCATCCCGGCGGTGGCCCGCCGGTTCGGGTGGGGGTACGGGGTGTTCGTCGGCGTGCTCGTCGCCATTCCGACGGTGAGCACCGCCGACTTCATGGGCACCGGCCGCTACCTGATCGCTGCGTTCCCGGTCTGGGCGATGTGGGGCGAACGCCTGGCGGCGCGCGACCGGGGTTGGGTCCTGGTCGCCGCGAGTGGTGTGCTGATGGTCCTGCTGTCCATGGGCTTCTCCCGCAGCTGGTACCTGACATGAGTGCCGGCGGCCCCGAGGGGACCCTGCGCGCACCGGTGCGGCTCAGCGTGGTGCTGCCCACCTGGAACGAGCAGGACGGGATCCTGACCACGCTGGACGCCGTCGCAGAGTCCGCCGGCGAGCTGGTCGCCGCCGGCGAGGTCGAGTCGGTCCAGGTGGTGGTGGTCGACGACGGCTCGACGGACGGGACCCCGGAGCTGCTGGCCCAGCGGTCGTCCGCCGACCCTGCCCTGGTGGTGGTCACCCACCCGGCCAACCGCGGCCTCGGCGCCGGCGTGCGGTCGGGACTCGCCGCCAGCACCGGCGACGTCGTGCTCTACACCGACGCCGACCTGCCGTTCGACCTGGTCGAGGTGGCCAAGGCCCTCAGGATCATGCGGCAGCGGGACGTGGCGATGCTCGCCCTGTACCGCCACGACCGGACTGGCGAGGGTGTCCGGCGGTTCGTGTTCTCGTACGCCTACAACCTGTTGGTCCGCACCGTGCTGGGGGTGCGGGTCCGTGACGTGAACTTCGCCGGAAAGTTCCTGCGTCGTGACCTGGTCGACTCGGTCGAGCTCCGCAGCGAAGGTTCCTTCGTCGACGCAGAGCTGGTGGCCAAGGCCGAGCGCGCCGGGTTCGGGGTCGCCCAGTTCGGGGTGGACTACTTCCCGCGCTCGCGCGGGGTCTCCACGGTGTCGTCGACGCCGGTGGTGCTGCGCATCTTCCGCGAGATGCGGGCGCTGCTCCCCGAGGTCCGCGCAGTGGGGCCGCGGCCGGAGCTCCGGTAGGGGACCCGGGGCGACGCCGAGATGGAGCTCACCGGACCGCGCCGTGCCGCCGTCCTCGCCGCGTACCGGCCGGAACGTCCGGGCACCAGGTTCCACGTCTGGGGCCGCTGGACCACTGCGCCGTTCGAGTCGGTCGAGGCGCTCGTCCCGCACCAGGGTGATGTGCTCGACCTGGGCTGCGGGGTCGGTCTGGTGTCGGTCGACCTGGCGCTCGCCGGGCCCGGCCGCCGGGTCGTTGCGGTCGACGTGGACCCGTCGAAGACC
>CAJANQ010000108.1 GCA_903941145.1 uncultured Actinomycetes bacterium | reverse complement strand
GACGGGAGCGGCATCGTGCCGACGAGCGGGTCCCAGGCGTCGCGCAGCACTCCGAGGTGGTCACGGACCTCGGTCCGCAGGTTCGTCGGCATAGGGCGTGAAGTGTGCCGGGTCGTTGTCCGACGCGCCATCCCGGAACCTGCTTCGTCCGGGGGAGTGGCGCGACCGAACTCCCGTCTGCCACGCTCGGTGGTGGAACGGTGTTCGGTGCACTGGCTGGTCGACGAGTTCCGTGGTGGAGCCACCACGCACTGCGGTCATGTACTGGGGGTGGACGGTGGCCGTCCGTGGCGTGGACCTCTCGGTAACTGGAGAGGAATAGGTACTTTCGCCCGCCGCATCGCCCTTGACGATGACTACCGTCACAGGAAAGTATGACGACACGGAGAGCGGCGGACGCGGGGATGTCCGCCGGAACTCCAGCTAGGCGGACAGGCGAGGGTCCAGACCTCCGGACGGGGGCCTGGCGGGGGGACGAACGGGGCGAGATGCTGCGCTACACGGATTCCAAGAAGGTGGGTGGAGGCAACGACGAACCCGTCGTGCCCGCCCTGCAGCTGGTCGCCGACGAGGCCGCCGCCGCACCCTCTGACCTCCTCGAGCCGGAGGACGTCCTCCTCGCCTCGCCGCTCCGTCGCATCTCCCAGCAGGACCGTCGCGCCGTCGGCCGCACGCTCCGCATCCTGGGCCACGCCCTCGACGCGGCGGCGCTGCTCATCCCGCTGCTCATGTCCGGCTGGATCGCCAGCGGGCTGGTCTCCTACAAGGTCGTCGCCCTCTTCACCGTCATCGGCACCGTCATGCTGTGGGGCACCCACCGCCGTGGCCGTCAGCCGATCGCGCCGAGCGAGGGCCTTGTCGGGATCATCGGCCGGGTCGGTCTGACTCCGGTCCTCACCTACCTCATCATCACGCTGACGAACCTCAATGGTGCCGCCGGCACCCGCCGCGAGATCGACGTGATCGCGATCTTCCAGATCGTCGTCTTCACCCTCCCGCTGCTGCTCGTCGGCCGGCTCGTCAGCTACCGCCTCATCACCGTCGCCCGGTCCAAGGGCTACGACCTCGAGGACACGCTCATCGTCGGTGTCGGTCCCACGGGCCAGTCGGTGGCGAAGGCCATCGAGGAGAACCCGCAGAGCGGCCTGGTGACCGTCGGCTACGTCGACCGCTTCACCGCCAACGGTGACGTCCCGGTCGTGGGCCGGCCCGAGCACCTGCCCGAGATCATCGACCTCACCGGTGTCCGCAACGTGATCCTGGCGTTCGGTGCGGCGAGCGACCCGGAGCTGGTCGGCATCCTCCGCCGCTGCGGGCACCGCATGGTCAACTTCTACGCAGTGCCCCGTCTGTTCGAGCTGGGCGTGTCCGCCGAGGACATGTGCCACGAGATCGACGGCCTGCCCCTGGTGACCCTCCGCCGCCCCGGCACCTCGTCCAGCCTCTGGCCGGCCAAGCGGGCGTTCGACGTGGTCGTCTCGTCGATCCTGCTGCTGGTCTGCTCGCTCCCGATGCTGGGCCTGGCCCTTGCCGTGAAGCTCACCAGCCGGGGCCCGGTCTTCTTCCGCCAGACCCGTGTGGGCATCGGCGGCCGTCCGTTCGACATCCTGAAGTTCCGCACCATGACGGTGGCCTCCGAGGACCGTCAGGGCTGGACCGACGAGGCCCGGGTCACGGCCGTCGGCAAGTTCCTCCGCCCGACCCACCTCGACGAGCTGCCCCAGCTCATCAACGTGCTCCGTGGCGAGATGTCCCTCGTCGGCCCCCGGCCCGAGCGCCCCAACTTCGTCGAGCAGTTCGGCCAGGAGATCGACGGCTACCACGAGCGTCACCGGGTGCAGCCCGGCATGACCGGCTGGGCGCAGGTCAACGGCCTCTGGGGCGACACCAGCATCGAGACCCGGGTCCGTCTGGACAACCGGTACATCGAGAACTGGTCGCTGTGGCGTGACCTGGTGATCGGGATCCGTACGTTCCCGACCCTTCTCGGCAAGCACCGGTGAGGCCGTTCCCGGCCGAACAGCCGGGCCGGCACCTGCGCCTGGTGGACCAGGCGGCCGAGCCCACCACCGGTGGGCTCGTCACCGTCGTGGTGCCGTGCCGCAACGAGGTGCGCACGATCGACGGCGTCCTCGACTCGATCCTCGGGCAGACCTACGCGAACCTCCAGGTGCTCGTGGTCGACGGCATGTCCGACGACGGCACGACCGCCAAGGTGCGTGCCCGCGCCCAGGCCGACGACCGCGTCGAGCTGGTGCTCAACCCCGACAAGGTCATCCCGCTCGCGCTGAACCTGGCCGTGGACCGCGCCCGGGGCCGCCACCTGGTCCGGGTCGACGCCCACTGTCGCATCCCGGCCGACTACGTCGAGAAGGTCGTCGCACGGCTGGACGAAGGCACCTGGGGCGGCGTCGGCGGCCGGAAGAACGGCCGGGGCCACACGTCGCAGGGTCGGGCCATCGCCGCAGCCATGGGCTCCAAGTTCGGTCAGGGCAACTCCGTGTACCACTACGGCACCGAGGCCCAGCCCACCGACCACATCCCCTTCGGCGCCTACCCGCTCGAGGTCGTCCGCGAGATGGGTGGCTGGTCCGAGACGCAGTGGGTCAACGAGGACTACGAGTTCGACTACCGCGTCCGCCAGTCCGGCCGCGAGCTGCTGTTCGACCCGGCCGTCGAGATCGACTGGGACTGCCGCCAACGGGTCGTCGACCTGTTCCGCCAGTACCTGCGGTACGGCTCCGGCAAGGTGCAGACGCTGCGCTCGCACCCCGAGTCGGCGAGCCCCCGCCACCTGGCCGCACCCGGCATGGTCGGCGCCCTCGGCGTGGCGCTCGTGCTGGTGCTGTTCCGCCGCACGCGGCTGCTCGGCCTGGCGCTCGCCGCGCCCTACCTGGGCATCGTGGCCGCCGGCACCGCAACCACGGTCGGCCAGGTCGAGGGCACCGACAAGGTCTGGGTCGCGCCGGCGTTCGTCGCCATGCACGTCGGCTGGGGCATGGGGTTCTGGCGCGAGCTGCTGCGCAGCCTGCGTGGCACGGGCGGCGCCCGCACCGGCCTTGCTGCCAGTCCCGGCTCCTGACCGGTACCGTGACCGCACTCGGTCTCGGGTAGTTCAACTGGCAGAACGCCTGACTTTGAATCAGGAGAGTGCAGGTTCAAATCCTGCCCCGAGAGCATGACGAACGACACCCCCACCCCACTTCCCCTCGACGCCGTCGTCCTGGCCGCCGGCGAGGGCTCCCGCATGCGCTCGTCGCGCCCCAAACCCATCCACCGGCTCTGCGGCCGGCCGATGCTGCAGTACGTCGTGGACTCGCTCACCGGCGCCCAGGTCGCGCACGTCGTGATCGTGATCGGCCACCGCGGGGACTGGGTGGCCAAGACCATGCGCGAGCTGGTCGACGACGTCGACCTGGCGTTCGTCGAGCAGGCCGAGCAGAACGGCACCGGTGACGCCACGTCGGTGGGCCTCGTTGGCCTGCCCGACGACGACGCCGACTCCGACGTGCTGGTGCTGCCGGGCGACACCCCGCTCCTGCGCCCCGAGACCATCTCCGCGTTGGTCGAGCACCACCGGGCGACCGGTGCGGCCGCGACGCTGCTGTCGGCCCGCATGGACGACCCCACCGGCTACGGCCGCGTCATCCGTGGCGCCGACGGCCGGGTCGAGCGGATCGTGGAGCACAAGGACGCGTCGGACGACGAGCGTGCCGTCGACGAGGTCAACACGTCGATCTACTGCTTCCGCCGCTCGCTGCTGGCACCGGCGCTGCGCCGGGTCACGCCGGACAACGCACAGGGCGAGTACTACCTGACCGACGTCGTCGAGGTGTTCAACTCCACCGGGCACCGGGTCGAGGCCGTCGTCGCCCCCGACGCCGACGAGACGCACGGGGTGAACGACCGGCTCCAGCTGGCCGCTGCCGAGGCGGTCCTGCGTCGTCGCACCAACGAGGAGCTGCAGCGCAACGGCGTCACGATGGTCGACCCCGACGCCGTGTACGTGGACACGACAGTGACCGTCGGCCGCGACGTGACGCTCTTCCCGGGCACGATCCTCCAGGGCTCGACCGTGGTCGGCGACGAGTGCGAGGTCGGGCCCGACACCCGGCTGGTCGACTGCACGGTCGGCGCCGGCACGCGGCTCGAGCGCACGACCGGCCGGAGCGCGACGGTGGGGGAGCGCTGCACGGTCGGTCCCTTCGCCGTGCTCGAAGAGGGCGCCGAGATCCCGTCGGACACCTCCACGGGACCGTTCTACACTGCGCCCTCCGACCTCTAAGGGGAGTTCATTCGTGGAACAGGTCACCAAGAAGCGGCTGTCGATCGTGGCGGGCCGTGGGAACCGCGAGCTGGCCGAGGAAGTTGCCGCCAAGCTGGGCGAGAGCCTCGAGCCGGTCAACGTCGCCGAGTTCGCCAACGGTGAGCTGCACTGCCGCTACGGCGAGTCCGTCCGCGGCTCCGACCTGTTCATCTTCGGCAGCCACTACTCGACCGACGGCATCTCCGTGAACGACGCGATCATGGAGCACCTGATCATGGTCGACGCCGCCAAGCGCGCCTCGGCCAAGCGCATCACCGTCGTCGCCCCCTCCTACGGGTACGCCCGCCAGGACCGCAAGGCCGAGGGCCGCGAGCCCATCACCGCCAAGCTCCTCGCCAACATGTTCGAGACGGCCGGCGCCAAGCGCATCATCTCGATCGACCTGCACTCCGGCCAGATCCAGGGCTTCTTCGACGGCCCGGTCGACCACCTCACCGCCATGCCGGTGCTGGTCGACTGGATGTCCAAGAACCTGCCCGAGGACCTGGTCGTGGTCTCGCCTGACGCCGGCCGGGTGAAGGTGGCCGAACGCTACGCCAAGGAGCTCCACGCCGACCTGGCCATCGTGCACAAGCGCCGTGTCCGGGGCGCCAAGAACGCCGTCGAGGCCAAGGACGTCGTCGGTGAGGTCGACGGCCGTCCCTGCG
>CAJANQ010000107.1 GCA_903941145.1 uncultured Actinomycetes bacterium | reverse complement strand
GCTTGAGTGCACCGAGCGCGCTCCGCAGGTCACGGCTCCCGGCCAGGTCGACCCCGACGGGGAACTGGAACGGCTCGAGTCCGGCGGCCACGCCGACGGCGACGAGCGACCCGTGGTCGAAACAGTTCACGTGCTCGAGCGGTGCCACGGCGTTGAGCGACCGGGGAGCTCTGAAGGCGCCGGGACCCGCACCTGGTAGAGGAGTCCGCACCCGGCACAGTCGACCAGCGTGAAGTCACCCTCCAGGGAGTCGACGTCGAGCCTTCCGTCGTAGAAGTCCAGGAGGTAGGCCCGGAGCGGGTCCTCGCGCAGCGGGGCCCGGTAGACCGGCGGGGGGCTCGCCGTCCGGCAGCCGGGGCAGTGGGTTCGGTCGGTGAGCGCGAGCGTGTGCATCGGTGCTGCTGGTCGTGGTGGGACGGAGCAGGCGCTCCACCGTCGTCGGGTCAGGCTAGAGGTGCCGTGGCCTGTGGGGAAGGGCCTGGGCGGGGCATCCTTGTGCGGTGACGACGACCTCCGAGACGCCCCCGGCCTGGACCGGCGCCCTCTCGGGCCTGCTCGCCGCTGCCGCCGGCCTCGCCGCCGCGGAGCTGCTCGGCGGCGCCGTCCGCTCCGAGCGGTCCCCGGTGGTCAGTGTTGGTGACCGCGTCGTCGACCTGGTGCCGAGACCGGTCAAGGAGTGGGCCATCTCCACCTTCGGCACCAACGACAAGGCCGTGCTGCTCGGCGGGGTGCTCGTGCTGCTCGCCGCGAGTGCCGCTGTCGTCGGCGTGGTGGCCCAGCGTCGGGGGCGAACTGCCGGCCTGGTCGGCGTCGGTCTGTTCACCGCGGTCGGTGTCGTTGCCTCGCTCGGCCGTGGCGGCGGGGGCTGGGCCGTAGTGGCCAGCCTGCTCGCCGGACTGGTCGCCGGACTCGTGCTGTTCCGTCTTCTGCGCCGGACGCGCCCTGCACCGGGTACTGAGGTCGGAGCGTCGGGCGGGGTGGTGGACCGTCGCGGGTTCCTGGTCGCGTCCGGCGTAGTGGCAGCAACCTCGCTGGCCGCCGCCGCAGCCGGCCGGTGGCTCCGGGAGCAGGGTGCGGCCGCGGCCCAACGGCTGAAGATCGTGCTTCCCAAGGCCCGCCAGCCCCTTCCTGCAGTGGATCCCGCCGTCGCGGTCGACGTCCCCGGGGTGTCGCCGTTCCTGACCCCGAACGACCGCTTCTACCGGATCGACACGGCGCTCGCGGTGCCGCAGGTGGACGTCGAGACCTGGACGCTCAAGGTCAGCGGCATGGTGCGCACCCCGATCACGCTGACGTGGGACGAGCTGCTCGCCCGGCCGATGGTCGAGGCCGACGTGACCATTGCGTGCGTGTCCAACGAGGTCGGTGGCGACCTGGTGGGCACGGCCCGCTGGCTCGGCTGCCGGCTCGACGACCTGCTGGCCGAGGCGGGGGTCGACCCTCGTGCCGACCAGGTGGTGGGCCGGTCGGTCGACGGGTTCACCGCCGGGTTCCCGACGGCCGTGCTCGACGGCCGCGACGCGCTCGTGGCCATCGGCATGAACGGCGAGCCGCTCCCCGTGGCGCACGGGTTCCCGGCCCGGCTGATCGTGCCCGGGCTCTACGGCTACGTCTCGGCCACCAAGTGGCTGTCCGAGATCGAGCTCACCACCTTCGACTCGTTCGAGGGCTACTGGATCCCGCGGGGCTGGTCGGTGGAGGGCCCGGTCAAGACGCAGTCCCGCATCGACACCCCACGCACGGGCAAGCAGCTGCCCGCCGGCAAGCCGGTCGCGGTCGCCGGGGTGGCCTGGGCGCCGGTCCGCGGGATCGCAAAGGTCGAGGTGCAGGTCGACGACGGTCCGTGGCAGGAGGCCCGGCTGGGCGCCGAGCACGCCCGGACGACCTGGCGCCAGTGGGTGTGGGACTGGACCCCGACGGCGGGGGAGCACCGCCTCCAGGTGCGAGCCACCGACGGCACCGGTGCCACCCAGCCGGAGCAGCGAACCCCGGTGGCCCCCGACGGTGCCACGGGCTGGGACAGCATCACCGTGTCGGTGTCGTGACCCCCTAGCGTGGGTCCGTGCCGGACGTCGCCGTCATCATCACGACCTACAACCGGAGCGGCACGGTGGGGCGCGCGATCCAGAGCGCACTCGACCACACTGCCCCGCTCGCGGCCCAGGTCGTCGTGGTCGACGACGGCAGTTCCGACGACACCGCACAGGTGCTGGCGACCGTCGACGACCCTCGGGTCACCGTGGTCGTCCAGTCCAACCAGGGCCAGACCGCGGCCCGGAACGCCGGTCTTGCCCGGGCGACCGCGGAGTGGGTGGGGTTCCTCGACGACGACGACGAGCTCCTGCCCGGGTGGGGCCCGTCGTTCGCCCCGCTGCTCGCCGACCCGTCGGTGGGCATCGTCTCCGGCCCGGCGCAGTTCGTGGACCCTGACGGCGGACCGGGCCGGACCGACCCTCCGGTGGCGCTCGGCCCGGTGTTCTCGGGCGCGACCGCGCAGATCCTGGCCGGCTGCTTCCTCGTGCGGGGCGAGGTGGCGGCCGCCGTGGGCGGCTATCTGGACGGACTCTGCTGCTCGCCCCAGACCGAGCTGTTCATCCGGCTGACGGCAGAGTGCGAACGGCGTGGACTCGCAGTCCGGACCGTCGACGTCCCCGTGGAGCAGATCGAGCGCCGCAGCCAAGGGGCCAGGGCCATGCAGCGGCCGAACCTCTTGCTCGACGGCTCGAGGTGGGTGCTGGCCCGCCATGCCGGGCGCTTCGCCCTCGACCCTGGCGAGCGGGCGGGGTGGGAGTCGCTCATCGCCGTCGCCGCGGTCCGGACCGGCCGGTTCGACGTGGCCAGGGAGTACACCCGCAGGGCGTTGCGGTCACGGCCCCGCGACCCGCAGACCTGGATGCGTGCCCTGGTGGTCCGCGTGCCGCCGCTCGCACGGCGGAAGTGGTCGTTCCACGACACCTCCGCAGCTGCGTCGGCTGCCGACTCTGACCCGCTCGTGCACGCCGCCCTGCTCGGCCAGGCGCACGACGCGCCCGGGGTCGACCGGTTCTTCCTGCCGTGGGGCTACCAGGAGCAGGCCGCGGCCGGTGGCCCCTCGATCGAGCAGGCCGAGGACCCGTGGGCACGGCTGGTCGCGGAGCGTGATGCGACCGGGCCGGGTGGATCGGTCGTGGTCCGGCTCACGGAACGGGACCCGGCTGACCTGGGTCCGCCGGCACGACCGGGTGTCGCCCGGGAGTGGACGGTGGACGAGTTCACGCTGCTGCTCGAGTCGGCAGGGCTCCGGGTGGTCCGTGTGCGGCGGCACGGGGGGACCACCGAGGTCACGGCCTCGGTCGGGTAGCCCGGTTCAGGTGCCGGGAGCGAGCGGGAACCAGGCGTCGACGACGACCTCGAACAGCTCCGTCACCTCGTTTCCGGTCTTGCGGAAGCGAGAGGTGGGCATGCCGATCGGGTCGTCCACGTCGAGGTTCCCGCCCAGCAGCGCGGCGAGCGGCCGGTCGCACGCCG
>CAJANQ010000106.1 GCA_903941145.1 uncultured Actinomycetes bacterium | reverse complement strand
CGGGTGCCCAGACCGAGCCGACCGGTGAGCCGCACGGTGACGTGGTCGAGCTCGAACCGGCCGCGGCGCATGGGCGAGAGCGTGGTGCTGACCCTGGCCGTGCCGCCCGGAGGGACCTTCACGTTGCAGCGCCGGGCGCGGGCCCGCAGCGACGGGGCGAGCTGGTCGGCCAGGGCGACCTCGACCGTGTGGCCGAACTCGGACTTGAGGGTCCAGGTAAGGGTGGCCTCGTGCCCGGCGACGACCACCGGCGGGTGGCGCCGCTCGACCAGCAGCTTGGAGGGCGACGTGCCCACCAGCGCGTCGACCACGACGACCAGCACGACCACCAGGGTCAGGAGCGCGACCGACGCCAGCACCGGCACCTGACCGCCCGGCCACGCAAGGAGGGCGAGCGCGACCACGACCATGAGGAGCGCGGCACGGCGGGTGGGCTGGACGGACACGGTCAGGAACGGACGTAGGGCTCAGCGCGGGGCCGGGACCGAGGCCAGCAGGTTCTCGAGGATCCCGTCGGTGGTGACGCCCTCGAGCTCGAGCTCGGGGCGGACCAGCATGCGGTGGCGCAGCGCCGGCCGGGCGACCGCCTTGACCTCGTCGGGGGTCACGAAGGTTTTGCCGGCCAGCCAGGCCCACGCCTTGGCGGCGTGCAGCAGCGCGGCAGCACCACGGGGCGAGGCCCCGAGCTCGACCGACGGCGACTCGCGTGTGGCCCGGCACAGGGCCACGACGTACTGCAGCACCGGGTCGTGCACCTCGACGGCGTCGACCTGCAGCCGGGCGGCCTCGAGGTCGGCCGCGCTGGCCACGGGTCGGACGCCGGCGGCGACCAGGTCGTGCGGGTCCATGCCGCGGTCGTGGCGGGCCAGCACCTCGACCTCCTGCTCGTAGGTCGGGTAGCCCACCGTGAGCTTGAACAGGAACCGGTCGAGCTGGGCCTCGGGCAGCGGGTAGGTGCCCTCCTGCTCGATGGGGTTCTGGGTGGCCACCACGACGAACGGCTCGGGCAGCATGCGGGCCTCGCCCTCGGCGGTGACCTGCCGCTCCTCCATGGCCTCGAGCAGGGCGGCCTGGGTCTTGGGCGGCGTGCGGTTGATCTCGTCCGCCAGCAGCAGGTTGGTGAACACCGGGCCCTGGCGGAACTTGAAGGTCCGGCCGCCGCCGTCGGTGTCGAGGACCAGCTGGCCGGTCACGTCGGACGGCATGAGGTCGGGCGTGAACTGCACCCGCTTGAAGTCGAGCGACACGGCCTGGGCCAGCGTCTTGACCAGGAGCGTCTTGGCCACGCCGGGGACGCCCTCGAGCAGCACGTGCCCGCGCACGAGCAGCGCCACCATCAGGCCCGAGAGCGTGCCCTCCTGGCCGACGACCACCTTGGCGATCTCGGTGCGGACGGCGTGCACGGCCTCACGCGGGTCGCGGGCCGGTGCCGCCGGAACGGCGGGCGATGCCGACGGGTAGCCGGGGTCAGACGGGTTGCTCATGGAGTACCTCCGAGCGGAGCTGGTCGATGTCGTGGGCGAGGCGCACCACGTCGTCGGTCGACGACACGGTACGGCCCTCGGGCGGGTCGGCGAGCAGGGCGAGGAGCTCGGCCTGCGGGCGGCCGGTGCGCGCCGCGAGCACGGAGGCCAGGGGTGCGGCGGGCGAGCCGAGCGGCAGGCCCAGCCGTTCGCAGAGGGCGCGTCGGAACTCGGCGCGCAGCGACGCAGCGGCGGCGCGTGCGTCACCCCGGCGGCGGTGCAGGTCGCCCACGGCCACGACCAGCTCGGAGCCGGCCACGTCGACCGGGACGTGGTCGCGGACCGGCTCGCCGAACCGCCGGCCCCGCCACCACGAGTAGACGACCACCGCGGCCAGGAGCTGGACCAGGAACAGCTGCACGCCGACGGGCAGGAGCGACGAGAGCGGCCGCTGGCCGGTGGCCTCGGCACCCACGCTGGCCCGCGCCTCGACCACGACCAGCCGCAACGGCGCGTCGACGGTGCTGGTGGCGCCCAGACCGAGCAGCGTCAGGCCGACCGCTGCGTTGTCGAGCACCTTGCCGCCCTGCTCCTTGTCGGGCCAGAGACGGGCGTTGACCAGGAACTCGGGGCCGCCGAGCACGGCGAGCTGGCCGGCGCCCTCGCTCCGCACGACCACCACGGCGCCCTCGGTCGTGCGGTAGCAGGACTGCTCCCCCGCCTCGGGCTCGAGCGGGTAGTTGAACGCCACGTCGACCTTGCCCAGGCCGCGCAGCGCCTCGACGTCGCAGATACCGCGGCCCAGCGGCTGGGCCGGCGTGGTGATGAGGTCGTACCGGCCGGGCGGCGACACGAACCCGAGCGACGGGTCGGGCCGGGTGCCGTAGAGCACGAGGGCGCCGCGGCGTGCGGCCGCTTCGAACTGCGTGCGCTGGGCCCCGGTGGCCAGGTCGGGGGCGGGGACCAGGAGGGCGTCGCCGGGGCCAAGGTCGGCGGACGCCACCGACGCAGCCGACCGCTCGCTGACCGTCACGCCCCGCTGGCGGACCAGCGTGGTGAACGCGCCCAGGCCGTCAGGGTCGGTCGACGTGGCGCCGTAGGGCACGGACGCACCGCCGCCGGACGACGCGAACCAGGCGACGACGAGCACGGCCACCACGCCCAGGCCGACGAGCGCACCTCTCCCCCTCACACCGTCACCTCTGCTCGGGTGCGCGGCGCGGCCAGGACCTCGGCGGCAGCGGCACGCAGCCCGGCCAGGTCGTCGGCCTCCACCGGCAGCTCGGCGTACCAGGCCAGCTCGAAGGTGGTGCAGGCCCGGTCGAACGCGTCGGCAGCGGTCGGCGTGGTGCGGCCGAGGGCCAGGCGCAGCTCGCCGGTGGTCAGACCAGGGACGTCGGGCAGCTGGTCGCGGTCGACCAGCGTGCGGACCATCTCCCGGTAGCGGGCACGCACGGCGTCCTTGAACCGGCCCTCACGCTCCATGCGGGTGGCCTCGTCGGCCCAGTCCTTGGCCCGGCGCTCGTGCTCGACGTCGGTCGTGGTGGCAGGCGTGTCGTCGGCCGGCGGCTTGCGGACACGGCGCTGAACGGCCCGCACGACGGCGTACACCGCCACGGCTAGCGCCAGCACGATCAGGACCCACGCCACGACCGTTCCCGCACCGCCGCCGAACGTTCCCGCACTCGCCCCTGGCACGTTCAGGTTCTCGAACAGTCGCTGGAGCCACTCGCTCAGGCGGCGGCCGATGCGCTCGAGGAGGGTCGGCTCGTAGCGGTAGGCCGGCTGGGACATGACCTTGCGGACCTGTTCCCGCACGTCGTCGTCCGCAGCCGCGCGGGCCAGGCCGAGCAGCAGGTCAGCGAGCATCACGCCACCGCTCCAGGTCGTAGCCCTCGGTCCGGCAGCGCAGTTCCAGCCAGGCCCGCGCCGCGATGCACGCCACGAGCGGCTCGGTCACCAGCAGCACGAGCGCACCCAGCCGGGCCACCAGCACGGCCAGCAGCCCCGACGGCACGGTGGCGGACACGAGCGCGAGCGGCCCCAGCCACAGCGCGGTGCGGAGCACCATCGAGATGGCCAGGCCGCCCAGGCTCACGACCATTGCGAACCCGAGCGCGTGGCGGGCCCGCCGGACCGTCGCCCGCATGGCCGCCCACGGTCCGAGCCCTTCGCCGCCGGCAGCAGCGGAGACGGAGAACACGAACGCGTCGGAGATCCACCAGCCCAGGATGGACAGGCACAGGAACGGGACCCGGAACAGCGCCGTCAGCAGGACGAGCCCGAGTGCCACCCAGGACCGGCGCGCCATGAACCGCAGCGTCGTGCCGTACGTGGGGTCCTGGCCGTCGAGCCACGCGGCCACCTGGAACCCGGCCGCCATGCCGAGCAGCGAGAGTGCCAGCTGGTTGAGCACGACGAACACCAGGCCCCAGCCGTTCTGGGTGGCGCCGAGCGCTGCGACCACGAACGGCGTGCTGCCGGCCCCCTGGTCGGACCCGGCGGCCAGGCCGTAGCGGAGCTCGAACAGGAACTGGACCAGCAGGAGCGGCGCGTAGAGCGTGGCGGCCAGCCCGACCATGCGCCCCAGCCGGAACCGTAGGACGTCGAACGCGCCGTCGAGCACGGCGCCGGGGCCGACGGACCGCAGCGGCAGGAACGGCGGGGTGTCCTCGAGCCTCGTGGAGCGCTCCTCGCCACGGCGGCGTCGGCCCGCGTCGGCCCGGGCCACGGCCACGCCGGCTGCCCCCAGGTCGGGCCCCCCGGTCGGGCTCCACACTGCTCCCACGGCGGCGAACCTACCTGCCAGATGGCCTGTGCGGCGGCGGAACGGCAGACTTCGCGCCGTGGATCCCACCGAGTTCGGCGCCGACCGATACGGCCGCAGCTTCGCGGAGGTCTACGACCGCTGGTACCCGGCCGACGGCGCGACCGCCGCGGCAGTGTCGGTCCTGAACGAACTGGCTCCCGCAGGGAGCACCGTGCTTGAGCTGGGCGTCGGCACCGGTCGCCTCGCGCTGCCCCTTGCGGCGGCCGGCCACGCCGTGACCGGCATGGACGCCTCGGTCGAGATGCTCGACGTGCTGGCGGCCAAGGACCCCGACGGCACGGTGGCGCGGGTGCTCGGCGACGTCGCCGACCCCGACGCCTGGCCCCCCGGCCAGTTCGACCTGGTGGTGGCGGTGTTCAACCTGCTGCTCAACCTGCCCGACCAGACCGCGCAGGAGCGCTGCGTGGGCGCGGCCGCGGACTCCTTGGCCCCCGGCGGGCACCTGGTGGTGGAGACCGCCGCACCGGCGCTCCCCGAGCGGCGCGAGCAGCGGCTCGACGTGCGCCACGTGGACGCCGAGTCGGTCGTGCTGATCGCCACCGACGCCGACCCCGCGACCGGTGCGGTCCTGGGCCAGCACATCGAGCTGGTCGACGGCGAGCCGGTCCGGCTGCGGCCGTGGCGGGTGTGCGCCTGCTCCCCCGCCGACGTCGACCGCTGGGCCACTGCCGCCGGGCTGGAGCTGGTCGCCCGACGATGGGCCTGGGACGCGCCGGCCGGGCTGGACGCCACCGACGCGCCGGTCGGCGTCTACCGCCGACCCGTCTAGTTCGCACGACCCAGCCCGGTTGGGCCAGCCGCACCGACCTCTTGGGCCAGCCGCACCGTCTGTGCTGCGCGCGCTCAAGTGCGACTGTCGGCGCGGCCGAACTCGCTGCCCATGACAACTGGGACGAGGAACAGAAGAACCACACAGTCGATGGCGCTTGCGGTCGTGGCGCTACTACTCACGGCGGGTGCGGTCGCAGCCCCGACCACCGGGTGGGCCCGCGACAACGGCACGTCTGCCAGCGCAGCCCGAAAGACTGGTGGCCGCACCAACGCACACGGCGCTGCACGCAGCGGCGCCCCGTCAACTGGGCGGGGCCGGTCCGGCAGGTCAGGGACATCGGGGGCGTCGGGGGAACCGGGTTCGTCAGCGGCCTCGGGGACGTCGGGCCAGCGAGGAGCGGCGGGCCGCCAGGGCCCAGCGGGACGCGACGGCGTGAACGGACTCCGCGGCACCGACGGGCGGCACGGCAACGACGGCTCGGACGGCACCGACGGGCTCGACGGAACAGATGGGACCAACGGGACCAACGGGACCAACGGGGCTGCCGGCGCACCCGGCCGCCACGGCACGAACGGCACGGAGGGCAGCCCCGGTGCTCGAGGTCCTGCCGGGCGTGATGGTGCGGCAGGCCCGTCCGGCCCCTCAGGACCAGCCGGACCTCCGGGGCCGGGCCT
>CAJANQ010000105.1 GCA_903941145.1 uncultured Actinomycetes bacterium | reverse complement strand
GCGGGGGCGGCCTGACCGGCGACGCCGGCGGCGTCCGCGAGCAGCTTGCAGCCTGCCAGCCGCTGGCGTTCCAGGAGCCCAAGAAGGGCATCGCCTGCTACCAGAAGATCCTGGAGATCGCTCCCGACGACCTGGACGCGCTCACCTACCTGGGGTGGGCGATGGTCCGCGCCGGCCGGGCCGAGGACGGGGCCAAGAACTTCGCCAAGGTGGTGCAGCTCGACCCCAAGTACCCCGACGTGCGCGTGTTCCGCGCCGTCCTGGCCTCCCGCGCCGAGCAGTGGGAGGAGGCCGCGTCCGAGATCGACCAGTTCTTCACGAACGACCCGCCGCCCGTCGCTGTCCAGGTCCTCCAGCAGGAAGGGCTCGAGTTCAAGATCTTCATCGGGCTGCAGCGGCCGGCGACCCAGGCCTGCTGGGTGGCCGCGGCGAAGGGGCTCGACCCCAAGGTCGGGTTCGACCAACCGTTCATCGACCGCCTCGCTACGTGTCTGGACAAGGTGCTGGCGCTGGACCCCCGGGACCCGCAGGCCCGGTTCTCCCGGGCACTCGCGTCCATCGGCCCCGAGCGGCAGGACCTGGCGACCGCCGAGCGGCTCCTCGACGAGCTCCTGGCCGAGGACCCGGCCAACGCGAACGCCGTGCTGCTCAAGGCGCGCATCGACCTGGCGGCGGACCGGATCGACGCCGCCGAGCTCGGGGCCGCCCGCCTGGGCCAGCTCCCTCGCCCGACCGCAGCCTTCCTCATCGGCGAGCCGAAGGACCTGGTCACAGCGGTCCGGCAGGCTCGCTCCGCAGCGTCGAGCACGACGACGACCTCCAAGTCGGCGACGGTCAGCACCGTGCCCGGCGCCCCGGCCATCCCCAACGCCGGTGGCGGCTGAACAGCACCACCGACAACCCCTCGTCGGCGGCCCGCCCCACGGTTAGCCTCGCCGCCATGAAGATCCTCCTTGTCGGTGCAGGCGGCGTCGGTGACGCGTTCTGCGCCATTGCGTCCCGCCGTTCGTTCGTCGAGTCCATCGTGGTGGCCGACATCGATCCCGTTCGGGCGGCCCAGGTCGCCGGCCGTGACGGGCGGTTCACCTCGATCGCACTCGACGCCTCGGACGCCGCGGCGGTGACCGCCGCGGCGCTCGAGGCCGGTGCCGACCTGGTGATGAACGCCGCGGACCCCCGGTTCGTGATGGGCATCTTCGAGGGCGCCCTCGCCGCCGACGCCCACTACATGGACATGGCGATGTCGCTGTCGTCCCCGCACCCGGAGCACCCCCACTCGCAGGTCGGCGTGAAGCTGGGCGACCTGCAGTTCGAGCGGGCTGCGGCGTGGGAGGAGCGGGGCAAGCTCGCCCTGTGCGGCATGGGCGTGGAGCCCGGCATCGCGGACGTCTTCGCCCGGTACGCCGCCGACGAGCTGTTCAGCTCGATCGTCGAGGTCGGCATCCGCGACGGCGCCAACATGACCGTCCGCGGCTACGACTTCGCCCCGACGTTCTCCATCTGGACCGTGATCGAAGAGTGCCTCAACCCGCCGGTCATCTGGGAGAAGGACAAGGGCTGGTTCACCACGCCGCCGTTCTCCGAGCCCGAGGTCTTCCGGTTCCCGGGCGGCATCGGTGACGTCGAGTGCGTCAACGTCGAGCACGAGGAGGTCCTCCTGGTGCCGCGGTGGATCGACTGCGAGCGGGTGACCTTCAAGTACGGCCTGGGCGAGGAGTTCATCTCGGTGCTCGAGACCCTGCACAAGCTGGGTCTGGACTCGGTGGACCCCGTCGAGGTGCGTGGCAACAAGGTCTCGCCCCGTGACGTGGTGGCCGCCTGCCTGCCCAACCCGGCCACCCTCGGCGACAGGATCGAGGGCCGCACCTGCGCCGGTACCTGGGTCACCGGTACCGGCAAGGACGGCAACCCGCGGGAGGTGTACCTGTCGCACGTCGTCGACAACGCCGAGACCATGGGCCGTGACGGCGCCCAGGCCGTCGTGTGGCAGACCGCCGTGGGCCCCGTGGCGGCGTGCGAGCTCATCGACTCGGGCGTGTGGTCCGGCGCCGGCGTGGTGGGCCCGGAGGCGCTCCCGCCCGTGCCGTTCCTCGACCTGCTCGCCGGCGAGTACGACTCGCCCTGG
>CAJANQ010000104.1 GCA_903941145.1 uncultured Actinomycetes bacterium | reverse complement strand
TACGCCGAGGTCGCAGGGCTGCGTCGCCGCGTGATCGTGCCGGTCCCGGTGCTGTCGCCCCGGCTGTCGTCACTGTGGGTGGGTCTGGTCACGCCGCTCCCGGCCGACCTGGCCCGGCCGCTGATCGACTCGCTCGTCAACGAGGTGGTCGTCCGCGACCCGTCGGTGTCCGAGGTCGTGCCGCACCAGCCGGTGGACACCCGCACGGCCATCGCGCTCGCCGTGCAGCGTGTGGGGGAGCGGGCCACGCTGACCCGCTGGACCGACGCCGAACTCTTCGGACGCACGCCCGCCGACCCCATGACGACCGACCCCGACTGGGCCGGCGGCACGGTGCTCTCCGACCTGCAGGTCCGGTCGACCGCGTCGTCGCCGGAGCAGGTGTTCGCCGTCGTGTCGTCGCTCGGTGGCGACGTCGGTTGGCTCGTGGGGGAGTGGCTCTGGGCCGCCCGGGGGATGATCGACGTGCTCGTCGGCGGCGTCGGCATGCGTCGAGGCCGGCGGCATCCGACGGACCTGCGCGTGGGTGACGTCGTCGACTTCTGGCGGGTCGAGGAGCTCGAGCCGGGCCAGCTGCTACGCCTGCGGGCCGAGATGAAGCTCCCGGGCGAGGCGTGGCTGCAGTGGACCATCACGCCGACCCCGCTCGGCTGCGAGGTCGAGCAGTCGGCGCTGTTCCACCCGAGAGGGCTGTGGGGCCGCGCCTACTGGTACTCCGTGGCGCCGTTCCACGGGCTGATCTTCGCCCCGATGCTGGCCGAGGTCGTGCGGCGTGCCGAGGTCAGCGGCTCTGCAGGCGGGCCAGCAGGCGGAGCATCTCCAGGTACAGCCACACCAGGGTGACCATGAGCCCGAACCCGGCGTACCAGTCCATGTAGGCCGGGAGCCCCTGCTTGGTGCCCTGCTCGATGAACTCGAAGTCCAGGATCAGGTTCAGTGCGGCGACGATGCAGACCACGACGCTGATGATGATGCCGAGCGGGCTGCCGCTGGTGCCCCAGAACCCGAGGTCCACCCCGAACAGGGACATGACGAACCCGATCAGGTAGATGAACATCACGCCGAAGGTTGCGGCGATGACGCCCTTGGTGAACCGGGGAGTGGCCCGCAGGACCCGCAGGCCGAACAGCACGAGCATCACCACGAACACGCCGAGCGTGCCGAGCACCGCCTGGACGACGATGCCGTTGAACTGCAGGTCGTACATGTGGGAGACCACGCCGAGCACGACGCCCTGCGCCGCGGCGTAGATCAGCGAGGTGAAGCGGGCGAGCTTGGGCTTGAACGACGTCACGATGGCGGCGACGAACGCCACGATCGCAGCAACCATGACGTAGCCCCACGGGCTGCCCTCGGCGGTGTAGGTCGCGGCGCCGGTGACGGGGTCGAAGGTCTCGGACACCGAGATCAGCGACCAGCCCCAGGCGGCGGTGGCGAGGAGTACGGCGAACATGATGGCCGTGGCCGCGGCGACACCGCCGAGCGTCATCACCCTGCTACCGGCGGCGGCAGGGGCCATGGGCTGGTTGGCCATCGCTGCGTCGATGCCGGCCGAGGTGGCCGTCGAGGTGGCCCTCATGTGCTGCGCGTTCTGCCACTCGTCTGCGGGTGACTGCTCGCTCGCGACGCCGTCGAACGCCTTCTGCGTGAGGATCGGGTTGCGGGACATGTGTGGCTCCTGGGGGGTCGCTCGGGGTCAGCGCTGTCGGGCACAACGGTACTGCCGCAGCTGTGGGTGTGAGGTGACGCGCACGGGTCGGGCAGGATGCGTAGGTGAGCAGTCCCTCAGCAACGAGCCCGACCGCGTTTGCGTCGGCCACCGCAGTTGCCCCGCTCGGCGGCGGTCGGTGGGCCGTCGACATCGACCCCACCTGGTGGATCGTCATGGGGCCCAACGGCGGCTACCTGGCCGCCACCGTCCTGCGGGCCGTCCTGGCCGAGGTCGACCAGCCCGACCGGCGTACCCGGTCGCTCACCGTCCACTACCTGCGGCGTCCGGCCGCCGGCCCGGCCGAGGTCCACGTGTCGGTCGAGCGCAGCGGCGGCTCCATGACGTCGGCGTCGGCGCAGCTGGTGCAGGACGGCTCGGTGCTGGCGCTGGCACTGGTCGCCATGGGCGCCGACCGGCCCGGCATGCTCACCTTCGACGACGACCCGGGCCTGCCCGTCCTGCCCGACGGCACGACGGTGCCGCAGCCCGAGGACGTGCGGATCGTCCCGGTGGACCCCGAGCGTGACATCCCGATGCGCAAGCACTTCGAGATGCGCTGGGCGCTCGGCGACACGCCGTTCAACCCGGCCGGCCCCAACCTGGCGGCCCGCAGCGGCGGCTGGCTGCGGCTGCTCGACGGCGACCCGGTCGACGACGTCGTCCTGGCCGCCATGAGCGACGCCTGGCTGCCGCCGGTGTTCAGCCGCACCGACCAGATGGTCGGCGTGCCCACGGTGGACCTGACGGTGCACTTCCGGGCGCTGCCCGCAGACCCGCTCGACCCGTGCTTCGTGGAGTTCGAGAGCCCTGTCGCGTGCGACGGCTACCTGGTCGAGCACGGCCGGATCCTGGACCGCCACGGCCGCCTCCTGGCCGAGTCGCGGCAGCTCGCGGCGGTGCTGGGGACCGACGGTCCGTAACGGACCTACCGCACGGGCCCGTCCGCACCTATCCTGACCACCTCTATGGAAGATCGCCCTCGAAGTCTCAGGGCCATGCTCGCCGAGGCCAAGGACACCTCGGAGATCATGGTCGACCTGGCCTATGCGGCCGTCTACTTCAACGATCCCGGCATGGCCACCGAGGTGGACGAGCTCGAGGAGCGGATGAACGACCTGGTCCAGGACATGCGTGCCGTGTGCATCATGGCCGTGCGCCGTCCGGCAGAGGCCGAGGGCATGGCCTCGGTCCTGCAGGTGATCTCGGCGATCGAGTCCATCGCCAACTCTGCGGTCGACGTGACCCGGATCGTCACCCACCGCCTGGGGATCCCCAACGAGCTGATCGCCGACCTGTCCAACGCCGAAGAGGTCTCGCACCGCGTCTGGGTGCGCGACGGCTCCCACATGGCCAACCGCCCGCTCAAGGACCTGGAGATCCCGGTCCAGTGCGGCATGCGGGTCGTGGCCGTGCGCCGTGACCGCTCGTGGATGATCGAGGAGGTCGACGGCGACCTGGTGCTCGTGCCGGGCGACGTGCTGTTCCTCCGCGGTTCGCCGGCCGGCCTGGTGCGCCTGCACGAGCTGGCGGCCGCCCCGACCTGGGAGCCGCCGTCGCAGGCGCCCGCCGGTGCGCTCACCGACCTGGACCGCGCCGTCGACGTGCTGGTCGAGATGAAGAACGTGTCGGAGGCGGCCGTGGGCCTGGCCTACTCGGCCCTGGCCCTGCAGGACCCCGGCCTGGCCGCCGAGGTGCGTCACCTGGCCGAGCGCCTCGACGAGATGAAGGACCACCTGCAGCTGTGGGTGCTCCGTGCCGCCAAGCAGGACGTCGACCCCTCCCCGCTGCGCGGG
>CAJANQ010000103.1 GCA_903941145.1 uncultured Actinomycetes bacterium | reverse complement strand
GCCGGGGCGCCGTCAGCCGGGGTGTCGCCGCTGCCGCGGGCCACACGGGCGCCCTTGGCGGCGGGGGCCGGCTCGGAGGTCGTGCGACTGATGGCACCCTTGGCGACGCGGATCACGACGTCGGAGTCGACCTCGAGGTGCACGACGTCGTCCTCGAGGAACGTGATCGTTCCGATGATGCCGCCGTTCGTGACGACCTCTTCGCCCACGGCGAGCTGCGACATGAGCGCAGCCTGCTTCTGGCGCTGCTTGCGCTGCGGGACGATGGTCAGCCACAGGATGGCGCCCATGGGGACGAGCAGGATGAGCAGTCCGAGCGGGCTGCCCTGGCTCTTTGACTGGGCCAGGACGAGGGAGAGCAGGTTCGTAGTCACAGGGCCGTCAGCCTAGGTCCGGACCGCTCCCAGTTCGAACCACCGGGCCGGCGGACGGGTCAGTCCTGGCCGGGGCCGGTCCCGGCCCAGACGGCAGCCACGTCGGAGCGGAGGGCGTCGAGGGTGCCGGAGGCCACGGCCGAGCGGATCCGGCCCACCAGCGTGAGCATCCAGGTCAGGTTGTGGATCGAGCACAGCGTGGCTGCGGCAGGCTCGTCGACCCGGCAGAGGTGGCGCAGGTAGCCCCGCTCGTAACGGGTGCACGTCGGGCACGGGCAGCCGGCCTCGAGCGGCTCGGCGCTGCGGGCGAACTCGGCCCGCTTGATGTTGAGGCGGCCCTCCGAGGTCAGGAGCGTGCCGTGGCGGGCGAGCCGGGTGGGCATCACGCAGTCGAACATGTCGACGCCGAGCGCGACCGCCTCCACGATGCTCACCGGGTCACCGACCCCCATCAGGTACCGGGGCTGGTCCGCCGGAAGCTCCTCGAGCGCCGCGGCGAGCGCCGGGAGCATGGCGTCGCGGGTCTCCCCCACGCTCAGCCCGCCCACTGCGTAGCCGTCGAAGTCCAGGGCGACGGTCCGGCGGGCCGCCTCCCGCCGCAGCTCCGGGTCGTCGCCGCCCTGGACGATGCCGAACAGCGACTGGTCGCCGGTCCGGCGGTGGGCGGCACGGGCCCTGGCGGCCCAGTCGGCGGTCCGGTCCACGGCGGCACGGAGCACATGGGGCGGCGACGGGAGCGGCGGACACACGTCGAGCACCATCTGGATGTCGGCGCCGAGCAGCTCCTGGGTCTCGACCGCCCCCTCTGGTGTGAGCAGGTAGGCGTCGCCGTCGTAGGCCGACTTGAACGCCACGCCCTCGTCGGTGACCTTCGGGTCGAGCGAGAACACCTGGAACCCGCCCGAGTCGGTGAGCAGGTGGCCGTCCCAGCCCATGAACCGGTGCAGGCCGCCCAGCTCCGCGACGGTCTCGGCCCCCGGCCGCAGCATGAGGTGGTACGTGTTGCCGAGGAGCACCTCGGGCACCGTGCCGTCGGCCGACGACAGCCGGGCCACCTCGTGGGTCGTGACCGAGCGCACCGACCCCCGGGTACCGACCGGCATGAAGACCGGGGTCGTGATCTCTCCCCGGGCGGTGCGGACCGTGCCGGCCCGGGCGCGGCCGTCCGTCGCCGTGACGTCGAGGTGGAGCTTCACGAGGCGGATCCTTCCACGGGCAGCCCGGCCGGCGGGACCGGCGTCCGACGCAGCAACGACGTGTCGCCGAACGACAGGAACCGGTAGCCCGCGGCGAGGGCGTCGTCGTAGAGGTCGTGCCAACGCTCCCCCACGAACGCCTGCACCAGGGCCAGCAGCGACGAGCGGGGCAGGTGGAAGTTGGTCATCAGCAGGTCCACCGCCCGGAACTCGAAGCCCGGCGTGATGAACAAGCTCGTGCGGCCCTCGGACTGGCCGGTCGCGGCGCGCGACTCGAGGGACCGCACCGACGTGGTTCCGACGGCCACCACCCGGCCGCCGGCGGCGCGGGTGGCCTGCACGGCGTCCCAGGTCGCGTCCGGGACCCGGTACCACTCGGAGTGGATCGGGTGGTCCTCGACGGTGTCGACCTCGATCGGGCGGAACGTGTCGAGCCCGACGACGAGCTCGACCCGCGCCAGGTCCGCGCCGGCGTCACGGCAACGGGCGACGACCTCGTCGGTCAGGTGCAGACCTGCCGTCGGTGCGGCCGACGAGGCCGGGCGACGGGAGAAGACGGTCTGGTAGCGCTCCGCGTCGTCGAGGGGGGCGCTGATGTAGGGCGGCAGCGGAACCTCGCCGGCCGCCTCGAGCGCGTCGAGCAGCCAGTCGCCGTCGACCCCGCGCGTGACCTCAGACTCCTCGGGCGGCAGCGGGCGCACCAGCCGACGGCCGCCGTCGAGCGCCTCGCCCAGCTCCACCCGCAGCGCCCCGGCCGCGGCGTTCACGACGGTGCCGGGCCGGAGCTTGCGCGACGGCCGCACCAGTGCCTCCCACCAGCCGTCGCCGGCCGCTGGAGCGGGCTCCAGCAGCAGCACCTCGCCGGCGCCGCCGCCGGCGCGCACCACCGGCACGCGGGCCCGGAGCACCCGGGTGTCGTTGACCACCAGCAGGTCGCCAGGCTGCAGCAGCGTCGGCAGGTCGCGGACCGTGAGGTGGTCCGGCACCGAGCCAGGTCCACGGTCCACGAGCAGGCGCGCGGCGTCCCGGGGCGAGGCAGGTTCCTGCGCCACCGCCTCTGGCGGCAGCGGGTAGTCGAGGTCCGAGGTCAGCACGGGGTGCGACCTCCGGCGGCCGGGCTCAGAAGCCGAGCGAACGACCGATGATCTCCTTCATGATCTCGGTCGTACCGCCGTAGATCGAGGTGATCCGGGCGTCCTTGTAGGCGCGGGCGATCGGGTACTCGTTCATGTAGCCGTAGCCGCCGTGCAGCTGCACACAGGTGTCGGCGACACGCTTCTGCAGCTCGGTGACCCACCACTTGGCCATGGAGGCGTCCTCGGCGGTGAGGGTGTCCTCGTTGAGACGCTTGATGCCCTCGTCGACGAACACCTCGGCGATCGAGACCTCGGTCTCCATCTCGGCGAGCTTGAAGCGGCTGTTCTGGAAGGAGCCGATCTTCTGGCCGAACGCCGTGCGCTCGTTGCAGTACTCCTTGGTCCACTCCAGCATCGTCCGGGCGTGGGCCACCGCCGACATGGCGATGGACAGACGCTCCTGGGGCAGGTTCTTGACGAGCAGCAGGAACCCCTCGCCCTCCTCGCCGATGCGGTTGGCGACCGGGACGCGGGCATCGGTGAAGAACAGCTCGGCGGTGTCCTGAGCGTGCAGGCCCACCTTGTCGAGGTTGCGGCCCCGCTCGAAGCCCTCGGTCCCCCGCTCGACGACCACGATCGACATGCCCTTGTGCTTCTGCGACGGGTCGGTCTTGCAGGCCAGCAGCACCAGGTCGGCGTTGATGCCGTTGGTGATGAAGGTCTTGGAGCCGTTGATCACGTACTCCTCGCCGTCACGGACGGCAGTGGTCCCCATGGAGGCCAGGTCGGACCCGATGCCGGGCTCCGTCATGGCGACTGCGGTCACCAGCTCGCCCGAGGCGATGCCGGGGAGCCAGCGGGCCTTCTGCTCGTCGTTGCAGTACTCGAGGAAGTACGGCAGGCAGACGTCGGTGTGCAGGGTCAGTCCGATGCCGTGCGGGAACATGTCGGCGTTCGACAGCTCCTCGATGATGATCTGGTTGTAGCGGAAGTCGCGGACACCGGCACCGCCGAACTCCTCGGGGACCGCCATGGCGATGAACCCGGCCGCGCCGGCCTTCTCGAACACCTCGTGGTCGACGATGCCCTCGTCCTCCCAGCGCTCACGGTGCGGGGTCATCTCCCGGTCGATGAACGTCCGGAAGGCGTCCCGGTACATGTCGTGCTCGTCGTCGAAATGGGTGCGCTCCACGCCAGGTGCTCCGTCGTCGGGCGGCCGCTCGGGGGTGGGCCGCAACGGGTCGCATGGTACCCACGCGGCGCTCCGCCTCCCGAACCGCGGTCGTTCAGTCGAACAGGGCGGGGTCCGCGGCGGGCGGGACAAGGCCCAGGTGGCGCCAGGCGGCGTCGGTGGCCACCCGGCCTCGGGGCGTGCGCATGAGCAGGCCCTGCTGGATGAGGAACGGCTCGTAGACGTCCTCGACGGTCTCGGTGGGCTCCGACACGGCGATGGCCAGCGTGGAGAGCCCCACCGGGCCGCCGCCGAAGTGCTCGCAGAGCGCGAGGAGCACCGACCGGTCGACCTTGTCGAGGCCCCGCTCGTCGATGCCGAAGAGCTCGAGGCCACGACGGGAGGTTGCACCGTCGATCCGGCCGTCGCCCTCCACCTCGGCCACGTCACGGACCCGGCGCAGCAGGCGGTTGGCGATCCGGGGCGTGCCGCGGGACCGACGGGCGATCTCGACCGCACCGTCCTCGTCGAGCTCGGCGCCCAGGATTCCTGCGGCGCGCAGCACGATCTCCCGCAGGTCTTCGGGCTCGTAGTAGTCGAGCCGGGCGACCAGGCCGAACCGGTCGCGCAGCGGACCGGTGATGAGTCCGGTGCGGGTCGTCGCCCCCACCAGGCAGAACCGCGGCAGGTCGAGCCGGATGGACCGGGCGGCAGGGCCCTTGCCCAGCACGATGTCGAGCTCGAAGTCCTCCATCGCCGGGTAGAGGACCTCCTCGACGGACCGGCTCAGCCGGTGGATCTCGTCGATGAAGAGGACGTCACCCTCCCCCAGCTTGGTCAGGATGGCCGCCAGGTCGCCGGGCCGCTCGAGTGCCGGGCCGGAGGTGACGTGCAGGTCGACCTCCATCTCGTTGGCGACGATGCCGGCGAGCGAGGTCTTGCCGAGACCCGGCGGACCGGCGAACAGGAAGTGGTCGGCCGCCTGGCCCCGGTTGCGGGCGGCGGTGAGGATCACCGAGAGCCGGTGCTTCATCTCGGTCTGGCCGACGAACTCGTCGAGCGACCTCGGCCGCAGCGAGGCGGTCGGGTCCACGCCCTCGGCGGGGTCGACCTCGAGCTGGGCCGCGGCACGGGCCGCGAGCTCTGCCTCGTGGTCGTGGTCGTCGCCCGAGGCCGCCGGGTCAAGGATCTCGTCGCGGGCCATGTCAGGCCGCCGCCAGACGCTGGAGCGCCACACGCAGCAGCTCGCCGGCGTCGCCGGAGTCGGGCAGGTCCGCCATCACCCTGCGCACCTCGTCGGCCGCGAACCCCATGCCCATGAGCGCCTCTCGCACGTCGGCCTGTGCCCCGGCGTTCGCACCTGGGGCCGCCGGCACGAGCTCGTCGAGGTCGACCTCGGCGGCGAGCTTCGACGACAGGTCGAGCATGAGGCGCGCCGCGGTCTTCTTGCCGACGCCCGGCACCGCACAGAGTGCGTCGACGTCGTTGGTCGCGAGCGCCCGCCGCAGCTCGGCCGGGGGAAGCGTGGTGAGGATTGCCATGGCCAGGGCCGGGCCGACCCCGTGCGCCGACAGCAGCACCTCGAACGTGCGACGGTCCTCGGCGGTCAGGAACCCGTAGAGCGTCTGGGCGTCCTCGCGCACGTGGTGGTGCACGTGGACCCGCACGACGTCGCCGACGGCACCGAGGCCGAGCGATGTCGCCGGGGCGACCAGCACCCGGTAGCCGGTGCCGCCGTCGGGCCCGCCGACCTCGACCAGCACCTCGTCACGGCAGCGGTCGATGAGTGTGCCGCGCAGCGAGCCGATCATGCGACCACCCCGGTGGACCGGGGGCGCGACGAGCGGGCAGGCCGTGTGCGGCCGCCGGTCATGGCCAGATGGGTGAGGGCGATGGCCGCAGCGTCCGCGGCGTCGGCCGGCCGGGGCGGGGCGTCGAGGTCCAGCAGCACCTGGACCATGGTCTGGACCTGCACCTTGTCGGCGTTCCCGTGGCCCGCCACTGCGCCCTTCACCTGGTTGGGCGAGTACTCGACCACCTCGATGCCACGACTGGCGGCCTCGGCCATGACGACGCCAGATGCCTGGCCCACCCCCATCGCAGTGCGGACGTTGGACTGGAACAGCACCCGTTCCACGGCGACGGCCTGGGGCGGGAACTCGTCGAGCAGGCCCCGCACGTCCGCTGCCAGCTCAGCCAGCCGGAGCGGGACCGCAAGGTCCTTGTCGGTGGTCAGGACCCCCATGGCGCGGGCACGCCCGTCGGCGACGGAGATCACGCAGTACCCGCAGCGGGTCAGCCCGGGGTCGATACCGAGAACGAACACAAGTTCGATCGTACCGGGGGTCGGACCGGGAGCGGTGGACCGCGCCGGACCCGTCAGGAGGTGGGGCGGCCGGCCGCCGCCAGCAGCTGCGGCACGAGCCACTGCGAGTGCTGCACCAGGGCCTGCCCGGAGAGGTGGAGCCCGTCGGGACGGTCGCTCCGCGTGGTCCCCTTGCGCAGGCCGACCCACGCCGCGGCGTCGAGGACCGCTGCGCCGGTCGCCGCGCTCGTCTCGACGAGCGAGCGGTTCCACTCGCTGACCCACGCAGGGTCGCAGCGCGAGCTCGCGGCCTC
>CAJANQ010000102.1 GCA_903941145.1 uncultured Actinomycetes bacterium | reverse complement strand
GCCTCGGCGAGCGGGAGCAGATCGAACATGTGTTCGACACTACGGACAGCCTGCGACACGCCGCCACCACATCCACAGGGGACCACTCCCCGGAACATTGCCGGTCGGCGCTGCGGCGGAGGTCGGGCGGGCTTCAGGCGACAGCTAGATCGGACCGCGGCGACCGGCGTCGTTGGCCGGTCCCTCGGGCGGCGGGGCGTCCTGCCCGTCACGTTGACGCTGGGCCCGCCGGTTGGCGGCACGGAGCAGCAACCCGAACACCAGCACCGGGACCGCCACCATCAGGATCTCGTCCCATCCGCCCTGGTGGGCGAGGAGGAGGGTGGGGCCGGTGGTCACGTCCGGAGGGTACCGGAGCCCCCGGCCCGCCGACCGGGCGCAACGAGGAGGACGGAACAGACTGACGTGCCAACGGGGTTGTCCCCCGGCGACCGGCAGACCAACATGGCGGTCCACACCCGCAGGAGACCAGCGTGCGCGCACAGGTAGAGGACGTCATCGAGATCATCCGGCCGGCCATCCAGGCCGACGGCGGTGACATCATCCTGCGTGAGGTCGACGAGGACTCCGGCGTCGTCACCGTCGAGCTGACCGGCGCCTGCGTGAGCTGCCCGGCCTCGACCGTCACCATGAAGGCCGGCATCGAGCGGATCATGAAGGACCGCGTCCCCGGCGTGACCTCTGTGGTGCAGCCCGACGAGGGTGCCGAGCTCGGCACCTCCGTCACCCTCTGAGCCGCCCCGTGCCGCCCCTGCCGGACGCCGCTGCGGTCGCCGACCTGCTCGCCCGGGCCACTGACGGCGACCGTGCCGCACTGGCCCGGCTGCTGTCGTGGGTCGAGCGTGGTGGCGACGGCGCCCGTGAGGTGGCCCGGGCCGCGTTCCCCAAGGCGGGCGGCGCCCACACGGTCGGGATCACCGGCGCCCCGGGCGCCGGAAAGAGCACGCTCACCAACGCGCTCTGCGGACAGGTCCGGGCGGCGGGGGAGCAGGTGGCGGTCCTGGCGATCGACCCGTCCTCGCCGTTCACCGGCGGCGCCATCCTGGGCGACCGGGTCCGCATGGGCGACCACACGCTGGACGAGGGTGTGTTCATCCGGTCCATGGCCACCCGCGGCCACCTGGGCGGACTGTCGCTCGCCACGCCGGAGGCCGCACGCGTGCTTGACGCCGTGGGCTACCGCTGGGTGGTCGTAGAGACCGTCGGTGTGGGCCAGGTCGAGGTCGACATCGCAGGCGCCGCCGACACCACGGTCGTGGTGGTCAACCCCGGGTGGGGCGACGCGGTGCAGGCCAACAAGGCCGGGCTCATGGAGATCGCCGACCTGTTCGTCATCAACAAGGCCGACCGGGTCGGCACCGCCGAGACCCGCCGCGACCTGGAGTCGATGCTGGCGCTCGGCGCCGGCCACGGGACCGAGGGCTGGCAGCCGCCGGCGATCGTCGAGACCGTCGCCACCACCGGCGACGGTGTGGCGGACCTGTGGGCCGCAGTGCAGGAGCACCGCGACCGGAGCGTGGCGTCCGGCGAGCGGGACCGTCGCCGGTCCGACCGGGCGCGCACCGAGCTGCGCGAGGTCGTCGAGGCGTGGGTCCGCGAACAGGCTGCGGCAAAGTGCGCAGGCGACGCGTGGGACGGAGCCGTGGCGCAGGTGCTCAACGGCACCGCCGACCCGTGGGCGGCTGCGGCTGCGCTCCTGCGCGACCAGGACTGACGGCGACCAGGACCGACCGGCTAGCGGCAGTTGGCGCAGCGGCCGCCGACGTCGAGCCGGTGGTGCTCGGGCTCGAACCCCTGCCGCCGGGCCGCGGCGTCGAGCGCGGCGTCGAGCGCCGCCTCGAGCTCGTCGTCGACGGTGAAGTCGGTGACCCGTCCGCACCGTGTGCAGACCAGGTGGTGGTGGTGCGAGGTCAGGTCCTCGGCCAGCTCGAAGTGGCTGAACTCGTCGCCCGACACGATCCGGTGCACGACGCCGGCCGTGATGAGCTCGGTCAGGTTCCGGTAGGCGCTCGACTGGGCCAAGCCGTCGGCGCGGTCGAGGATCTCGGGCAGGGTCAGCGGTCGGTCGGTGGCGGCGAGCACCTCCACGACCTTGCGGCGCGAGCCCGTGTAGCGGAGTCCGTCGCCCCTCAGCCGTTGGGCGATCGTGACGTGCAGCTCCTCGACCGTGGCCGTGCCGTCGTCGGTCCCGCCGTGGCGGTGGGAGTGGGTGCTGGTCGTCCGGGCCACCCCCCGACCGTAGTGGGAACAGATGGGAATGGGAATCTGGGACGAACGGCCCACCAGCTGCGCCGAGCGGGATGCCGATGCCGAGGAGATGGACGGTGCACCCGGTGCAGCGCGACTGCCGACCGGGCTGCCGACCCGGTACCGGGTCGGGGCGATGGTCGGGCGCGGCGGTTCGGCCACCGTGTGGAGCGCCCGCGACACCCGCACTGGCGACGACGTGGTGGTGAAGGTGCTCGCGCCGTCCGGCGTCCCGGTGCAGCGGTTCGACGCCGAGGTCAGGGCGCTCGGGCGACTGGCCCGGGTGGGCGGAGTTGTCGAGGTGCGCGCCGTCGGCCGCAGTGCCGACGGCCGGCCGTGGCTCGTCGAGGAACTGGTGCACGGCCCGACGCTCGCCGACCGGCTGCGGGCCGCGCCCTGGCCCAGGGTCGAGGTCCAGCGCCTCGTTCGGGAGGTGGCCACCGCGCTCAGTGCCGCGCACGCTGCCGGCGTGGTGCACGGCGACGTGGCCCCCGCCAACGTGCTGTGCCGGCCCGACGGTGCGTTGGTGCTCTGCGACTTTGGGGTTGCGCTGCTGGGCGGGACGTCGGACGGCCCGTCGCCGTGCACGCCGTCGTTCGCGGCGCCCGAGCGCCGGGCCGGCGGTCCGCCGACCCCGCAGGCCGACGTCTACGGCCTGGCGGTGCTGGCCTGGTTCGCGTGCACCGGCGGGCTCCCGCCGGACCGTCCGGGGCCGCCGGACGGTCTCCCGCGCCGGCTGGGCGCCGCGCTCGTGCGGGCACTCGGCCCCGACCCTCGTCGTCGGCCGACGGCGGCGGCCCTGGCCCGGCGGGCCCGGTAGCGTCTGCGCCGTGACTGACGCAGCTGACACCGCTTCTACCCCTGCCGGCCCCGAGGTGCTCGTCGAGCGCCACGACAACGGCGTGGTCGTCCTGACCCTGTCGAACGGCAAGGTCAACCCGCTCTGCGTCAAGCTGCTCGACGCGCTCTCGGCCCGCTGCGACGAGGTTGCCGGCGACGCCCGGGCCCTGGTCGTGACCGG
>CAJANQ010000101.1 GCA_903941145.1 uncultured Actinomycetes bacterium | reverse complement strand
GCCAGGCATCTGGCCGGCGACCCCAACGTGACCGCCGACCTGGCCGAGAAGGCCAAGGTCAACTGGCGGCGACGTGGCAAGAAGTGGCTCGAGGAGCTGGCCCGGTCGGTCGACGACCGGCACCTGAAGGCCGGCGAAGTGGCGTTCGAGCTGGAGCCGGACCTGAAGGAAGGGCGCGGCGGCCTGCGCGACGTCCATTCGCTGGAGTGGGCGCGGCTGGCGGGGGCGGCGCTGCCACAGCCGCTGATCGAGGGTCTTGCTCCGCTGCACGACCAGCTCTTGGCCGCCC
Source organism: uncultured Actinomycetes bacterium (assembly GCA_903941145.1). Lineage (GTDB taxonomy): Bacteria > Actinomycetota > Acidimicrobiia > Acidimicrobiales > Microtrichaceae > CAJANQ01. The sequence goes on along the minus strand of CAJANQ010000101.1, from coordinate 3,805 downwards.
GCATCGAGCTGCACCGGGTGACTGCCCGCCCGGGGGACCGTCTGCTCCTGCAGGAGCAGGACGTGGTCGCCAGCCGCCTGGGTGACGCCGACGCCGACGCCCTCATGGCCCGACTGGCCGAGGTGGGCCGAGCCATCGCATGGACCAGCGACGAGTCCTGGCACGAGATCAAGCTGAGCCTGTCAGGCGCGTTCTTCGACCGGTTCCGCCGTGAGCGACGGCTCGACGACGGTCTCGTCCTCCGTGATGCCCGGGTCTGCCTGGCCGACGAGGGCTACCCGGTCACCGACCCCACGATGGTGCTGCGGGTGGCCCTGGCTGCGGCTCGTCAACGCACCCGGATCAGCCTGCGCACGATCGAGCTCCTGACCGAGGCACCACCGCTGCCGGAGCCGTGGCCCGACGTGGCCCGGACCATGTTCTGCGACCTGCTCCTGTGCGGGCCGTCGGCCATCGAGACCGTGGAGACGCTCGACCAGTGGGGGCTCTGGGAGGCGCTCGTCCCGGAGTGGGCCCCCAACCGCAGCCGCCCGCAGCGCAACGCGTTCCACCGCTGGACGGTGGACCGCCACCTGCTCGAGTGTGCGTCCGAGGCGGCTGCGCTCGCCCAACGCGTGCCCCGTCCCGACCTGCTGGTGATGTCGGCCCTGTTGCACGACATGGGCAAGGGGTATCCGGGCGACCACTCCTCGGTCGGTGCCGAGATGGCTCCGGCCATCTGCGCACGCATGGGGTTCTCCGAGGAGGACACCGCCACCATCGCCATGGGCGTGCGGCACCACCTCCTGCTGCCCGAGATCGCCACCCGCCGCGACCTGGACGACCCGTCGACCATCGAGGTCATCGCCCGCGAGGTGCAGACGCTCGACCGGCTGGCGCTCCTGCGGGCGCTCACCGAGGCCGACGCGCTCGCCACCGGGCCGACGGCCTGGGGCCACTGGAAGGCGCAGCTCGTCGAGCAGCTCTGCGACCGGACGGGCCACCTGCTCGGCGGCGGCGACGTCCACGAGGTGGTCCGCACCGAGTTCCCGACGCCCGAGCAGAAGCTCCTCATCGAGTCGCGCGAGACCCAGGTCATCGCCGTCGACGACCGGATCACCATCGTGTGCGAGAACCGGCCCGGAGTGTTCTGGCGGGTAGCCGGCGCCCTGGCACTGCACGGCCTGGACGTCGCCGAGGCCAACATCTACTCCGAGGACGGCATGGCCCTCGACGAGTTCCGGGTCCGGACCTCTCGCAGCGCCGTGATCCCGTGGGACAAGGTCGCCAAGGACGTCGAGCGCGCCATCGACGGCCGCCTCGCGCTGCAGGCACGCCTGGACGAGCGCACCCGCAGCCACCGCCGCCGCCACCGGCCCGGCATGAACCAGCTCGCCCCCCGCGTTCGGTTCGACAACGAGATCTCTCCCGAGTTCACGGTGCTCGAGGTGTTCGGCCCGGACAGCGTCGGCCTGCTCTACCGGCTGACCCGGGCGATGGCCGAGTTCCAGCTCGACATCTCGACCGCCAAGATCAGCACCCTCGACGCCGACGTGGTCGACGCGTTCTACGTGACCGACCGCGACGGCGGGAAGCTCGAGGACCCGCTCCTCCAGGAGGAGATCCGCCGGTCGCTCCTGCACGCGCTCGACGGCTCGGCCTGAGCAGTCCCGCGCCGCAGGGCACCCCGGTGCACCGGTAGCGTCAGGGCATGGGTACCGAGGAGCCACCGCCGCACGTCGTGAGCGACTCGGACCTGCACCGCTGGTCGGAGTCGCTGGCCGGCATCGCCCGCACCGGGCTGGCCTTCACCGAGAGCCTCTACGAGCGTGAGCGCTACGAGGAGGTCCTGCACGTCGCCGCAGAGATCCGCGCCGTCGCCGAGAACTCGACCCCCTCGACCGAGGTCCGCGCCACGGTCGAGGAGTGGATGAAGTCCGTCGGCCAGGGCATACCCGGCTACGTGACGCCCAAGGTGGCGGTCGGCGCCATCGTGACCAACGACGCCGGCGAGATCCTGCTGATCCAGCGCTCCGACTCCGGCATCTGGCTGTACCCGACCGGCTGGGCCGACGTCGGCTACTCGCCGAGCGAGGTCGCGGTGAAGGAGGTCGAGGAGGAGACCGGCATCGAGGTCCGAGTCGAGCGGCTGCTCGGCGTCTTCGACGGCCTGCGCCTGGGCTTCACCCGGGTGCCGCTCTACTCGCTGGTGTTCCTGTGCCGGGCGGTCGGCGGCGAGCTCAACGGCCACCCGCTGGAGACCATGGACGTCGGCTGGTTCACCCCCGACACGCTCCCGCACCCCACCGCCGGCGTGGACCACTGGGGACCGCACGCGTTCGCCGCCATCCGGGGCGAGGACGTGGACGTGCTCTACGACGTGCCGCGGGACAAGCCGTTCGGCGGCAACCCGCCGGGCTGACCGGCTACTGCTCTCGCAGGTAGCGCTCGACCTCTTCGACCAGGCCGTCCCCGGTGCCGAGCTTGAGCTCGTCGTCGAACTGCTGGCTGTCGAACTCCTCCTCGAGCTGGGTGACGTACTCGGCCGTGGCCTCGTCCTCGTCGACCAGCTCGGTCAGGCGTTCCTCGTAGGCCTCGGTCATCACCATGAGGTCGTCGATCCCGACGGCCGCGCCCACCAGGTCGGTGGTGCGTTCCACCAGGGCGAGCGCCGCCTTGGGCGACGGCATCGACGGCGCGTACGACGGCACGGCCGCCCAGAGCGACGCCGAGTCCATGCTCGAGGTCCGGCACGCGTCGTGGAGCACGCCGACGATCCCGGTCGGGCCCTCGTAGCCGGACGGCTCCAGGCCGAGCCGCTCCATGACGTCGGCGTCGTAGGCGTTGCCGTACACCGGCACCGGCCGGGTGTGGGCGACGTCGGACAGCAGCGCGCCGAGCGTCACGACCAGCCGGCAGTTGTAGGCCTGTGCGACCTCCAGGACCTGGCCGCAGAACGTCCGCCACCGCAGCTGCGGCTCGGTGCCGCGCAGCAGGATCACGCCGCCGGAGCCGGGCGGGTTGGCCCACAGCATCTGGTTCTCTGGCCAGTCGATGTGGCGCTCCATGTCGGAGTCGACCCGGACCTGCGGGCGCGTGGCTGTGAAGTCGAAGAACTCCTCGGGGTCGACCGAGACGAACGGCCGCGCCGACCAGGCCCGGGACAGGTGCTCGACGGCGGTGGTGGCGGCGTCGGCCGCGTCGTTCCAGCCCTCGAAGGCTGCAACGAGCACCGGCCGGTCCAAGGTCGGCCGCTCTGTCCACCACAGGTGCGTCACCCGGATCACGGTACCGAGCGGTTCCGGATCCTCCACCCGGGCACCTGAGGGATGGACGACCGTCCTACGATTCGCTGATGCTCACGATCGAGGTCTGCGAGAAGGTCACCGACGACGTGGTGGAGGCCATGGCCCGGCTGGTGCCACAGCTCTCCAAGTCGGCCCCGCCGATGACCGCCGAGATCCTCTCCGCCGTCGCGGAGCACGAGGCCTGCTACCTGTTGCTGGCCCGCGACGAGGACGGGTCGGTGCTGGGGTCGATGACCCTGGTGGTGTTCCCCATCCCGACCGGGATCCGGGCCTGGATCGAAGACGTCGTCGTGGACGGTGACGCCCGGGGCAAGGGAGTGGGCGAGGCGCTCAACCTGCGGGCCATCGAGATCGCCGAGGAGCAGGGGGCCAAGACGGTCGACCTGACGTCGCGCCCCAGCCGGGAGGCCGCCAACCGGCTCTACCAGCGCATCGGCTTCGTCCCCCGCGAGACGAACGTCTACCGAAGGACTCTCGAAACGGAGTGAGGTCGGCTCACGACGGTGACTGGGGCTCGT
>CAJANQ010000100.1 GCA_903941145.1 uncultured Actinomycetes bacterium | reverse complement strand
TCGACCAGCCGGTCCGAAGGACCGCACGAGACGGCTTCGGTCGTGAGGTCGAGCAGCCGCTGGTAGGGAACGAGCTCCAGCAGCCCGTCGTAGGAGCGGCTGTACCAGCTCCAGAGCTTCCGTTGGATGCGTTCCGACGCCATCGTCGGCACCTCCAGGGACCTGCGACGCTCCGCTGCAGCACCCCCGTGCGAGCGCTGGAACGGCCGGACGAGGGACGTCCGGACACGACGAACGTACCGGTGGTGCGCGGGGAGCCGGTGGATGGGGCATTTCACCCATCGGGAAAATTCTCAGGTCCGTCTCGGATGCGCCGAACTTCTCCCCACTGTGGAAAAGACACGACGCACCATGACGGTCGGCGGGTCGGGGGGCCCAGGGAGCGCGCTGCAGCGTTTCCGGTGGTTCCTCGCACTCGGCACGGCCTGGACGCTGGCCCAGCTCTGGCTGCCGGCGGTACCTCACGGTGTCGTGTACCTGGTGGGTGCCGCCGTGGTCATCGGGATCTGCTGGCGCCGCACCCGCTGGTTCCCGGAGTCGGTCCGCCGCCCGGTTCGTCTGGTCGTGCTGGCCGGTGCCGCGTCGCTCGTCGGCGTGCTGCTCCGCTCGCTGTACGGCATGGCCGTGGGCCGGGACTTCCCGTTCCCCTCCCCCGGCGACGCCGTGGCGCTCCTCGCCTACCCCCTGGTCCTGGCGGCGATCCTGCTGGTCGTGCGTCGCCGGCTGGGCCGCTACGACTCCGACCTGGCTGTCGACGCAGTGGTCGCCGGACTGTCCGCCGCAGTCGTGCAGTGGTCGCTCGTCATCCTGCCGTTCGTGCAGGACACCTCGTTCTCGCTCAGTGCCCGCCTGCTGCAGGTCGTCTACGCAGCGCTCGGCATCCTGGTCTTCATGGCCGCCGTCATGACGCTCGTCGCCGGCGGCCATCGGTCGACCAGCAACCGCCTGCTCGCCGGTGCCCTGGTCACCACCTTCGTGGTCGACAACTTCGGGACGTTCCTCACGGCCCACCATGCCGACGAGGGCCTTCTGCTCTCGGTCGCCCCGCTGATCTACCTGCTCGGCGGTGCTGGCATCCTCCACCCCTCCATCACGCTGCTCACCAGCCGGCCGAACGACCTGACGACCCAGCGTCGCCTTACCGCAACCCGGACGACCGTCATGGCTGCGGCGCTGGCCGCCCCGCCGGCACTGGTCGTGTGGTTCTCCGTCACCGGCGCCGCCGACCGCCTGCTGCTGCCGGCCGTCGGCACGCTCACGTTGGTCCCGCTCGTCATCCTCCGCATGGCCCGGCTGGTCCGCGACCGTGAGCGGTTTGCCGGACAGGAGGCTGGGCTCCGGGCGGTGGGCGAGCACCTCGTCGGGGCCGAGACCACCGACGACGTGGCGCGGGTCATCACCGTCGGCGCCGAGCAGGTCCTCGGGGCCCGGTTCGCCGACGGCGGGCTGCTGCTCGACCCGCTCGACGACACCGTCTGGGACCAGTGCCCCAGCTGCGCCTCTGCCGTCCTCGCGCTGCGCACCCACCTGGCCGCCTACCGGCACCCGACCACCGGACAGGTCGTCGACCTTGACGTCGCCGGGGACCGGTCCTGGACCGCAGGGCTCGTCGTGGTCGGCGAACAGGTGCGTGCCGCGCTCGTGCTCAGCTGCACCGGCCCGGCCGACGACACCGCCCGCGAGGCCGTGGCCGCCCTCTGCCGAGAGGCCGCCATTGGACTCCGAGCCGTCGAGCAGACCGAGCAGCAGGTGCGCCGCCGGTCCGAGGAGCGCTTCGCCGCCCTCGTCGACAACTCCTCCGACATCGTGGCGGTCGTCGACGACGCCGAGACCCTCCACTACGTCTCCCCCGTCGCCTTCCGGCTGCTCGGCTACCCCGAGCGCACACTCCTGCAGTCGACCTTTGCCGACCTGGTGCACCCCGCCGACCGCGAGTCGGCCGCCCGGATGCTCCACGAGGTCCGTTCCGGCCGCCCCGAGGCGACCGAGCTCCGCCTGCGCCACGTGGCGGGCACCTACCACTGGTTCGAGGTGGTCGGCGTCGACCTGCGCACCGACCCGAACATCGGCGGCGTCGTCCTCAATGCCCGAGAGGTCGGCGACCGCAAGCAGGCCGAAGAGCGCCTCGTACTCTCCGAGGCCCGGTTCAAGGCACTCGTGCAGTACTCGACCGACCTGGTGGTCGTCGTCGACTCCCACGACCGGGTCCGCTACGCCAGCCCGTCGGTCAGCGAGGTCCAGGGAGAGGCGCCGGAGGAACTGCTCGAGCGCCTGGCCGAGGACGTGTTCCGCGAGAGCGGCGTCGACTGGCACACGGCGCTGCGCACGGCGGTGTCGGACGACGTCGAGCCCGGTACCGCCCGGATGCTCGAGTTCGGCTTCCGCAACGCCGCCGGCGAGTGGCGGAACATCGAGACCACGGTGACCGACCTGCGCAACGAGCGGTCCGTCGGCGGGTTCGTGCTCAACGCCCGCGACGTCACCGAGCGCAAGAAGATGGAGCAGCGACTCCGCTTCCAGGCCACCCACGACGAGCTCACGGGCCTGGCCAACCGCACCCTCGTGCTCGACGAGCTCGACGGCATCCTCAGCCGCAACCAGGGTGCCACCACCGTCGCCGCCATCTTCTTGGACCTCGACGACTTCAAGGACGTGAACGACTCGCTGGGCCACGCCGTCGGTGACCAGCTGCTGGTGATGATGGCCGACCGCATCCGCTCGATGCTCACCTTCGGCGACATGGCTGCCCGCATCGGCGGCGACGAGTTCCTGGTCGTCCTGGAGCGCGGCCACGGCGAGCGTGACATCACCGACCTGTGCGAGCAGCTGCTCACGGCGATCGCCAGCCCGTACGAGATCGACGGCCGCCAGCTCTCGGTGTCGGCCTCGGCCGGCATCGCCTTCGACCACGACCGCTCGGCCACCGGCGAGATCCTCCTCCGCAACGCCGACACCGCCATGTACCGCTCCAAGCGGGGCGGCAAGCACACCACCACGGTGTTCGAGCCCTACATGCACACGGCGTCGTTCGACCGCCTCGAGCTGCGCGCCGACCTGTCGGTAGCGCTCGACGACGACCAGTTCGTGGCCCACTACCAGCCGATCGTGGACCTGGCGACCGGCCGCATCACGGGCACCGAGGCCCTGGTCCGCTGGAACCACCCCCGCCGCGGCCTGCTCGGTCCGAACGTGTTCATCCCGCTCGCCGAGGAGACCGGCCAGATCGGGCGCCTGGGCCTGTGGGTGCTCGAGCGTGCGTGCACCGACATGTCGGTGTGGCGTGCCGAGCTGGGCCCGGCCGTCGAGCACCTCACCATGTCGGTCAACCTGTCGGTGCAGCAGCTGCACGACGACGGGCTGGTGCCAGCCGTGTTCGACACGCTCGAGCGCACCGGCGTCCCCGCCGACCGTCTTGTGCTCGAGATCACCGAGTCGACCCTCATCACCGACACCGACAAGATCCGCGACCGCATGGAGCAGCTGCGCTCCCTGGGCCTCCGGCTGGCGATCGACGACTTCGGCACGGGGTACTCGTCGCTCGGCTACATCCAGCAGTTCGCCTTCGACGTCCTCAAGATCGACCGCACGTTCGTGGACGGCCTGGAGCGCTTCACCAACCAGCGCATCGTCACTGCCGTGATCGAGCTGGCCAAGGAGCTCGGCGTGCGCACCGTCGCCGAGGGCATCGAGCAGGAGCTCCATGCCGACCTGCTCCGCGACCTGGGCTGCACGCTCGGACAGGGGTACCTGTACTCCCGACCGGTGCCGGCGCCCGAGTTCGCAGAGCTGCTGGTCGGGCCGTTGGGCGCTCCGGTGACCGCCTAGTTCGTGTGAAGATCGGTGGGTGCACGCACCCGTCACGCTGACCGACCCTGCGGATCCACGGTTCGACGACTTCCGAGATCTTCGCAGCACCGGCGCCCGGTCTGAGCGGACGACGGTCCCCCACACCGTCGTGGTCGAGGGCGCACTCGCCGTCGACCGCCTGTTCACCAGCCGCTACCCGGTCCGCTCCGTACTGACGACCCCGAACCGGTCCGACGCCGTCGCCGGGGTTCCGGTTGATGCCCAGGTCCTGGTGGCCGACCGCGAGCTGCTCGCAGAGGTCTGCGGGTTCGACGTGCACCGCGGCGTGCTGGCGTCGGCCGACCGGCTGCCGGCGCCACCGCTCGAGCAGGTGCTCGCCGCACCACGGATTGCCGTGGTCGAAGGTGTCGGCGACCACGAGAACTTGGGGTCGTTGTTCCGGACCGCTGCGGCGCTCGGCGTGGGCGGCATCCTGCTCGACGACCGCTGCGCCGACCCGCTCTACCGCCGCTCGGTCCGCGTCTCGCTCGGCTGGTCGCTCCACGTTCCGTGGTGCCGGGTCGCCCCGCTCCCCCACACCCTCGAACATCTGGCCTCCGCCGGGTTCACCACCGTTGCGCTGACGCCGGTGGCTGACGCGCTCGACGTCGACGCTGCAGCCACAGCCGGCGTGCTCGACGACAAGGTTGCACTCGTCCTCGGGGCAGAAGGTCCGGGGCTGGGCGACGACACGATTGCCGCGGCGGCCCACCGCGTGCGGGTCCCGATGGCCGGCGACGTCGACTCGCTCAACGTGGCGACGGCGTTCGGCGTGGTGGCGGCCTTCGCCGCCTCCAGAGCCGGATGGGCGTAGCTCAGCCCTTGCGGATGCCGTCGAGCGCAGCCACGGTGGCCAGCGCCGTCTCGACCGCCTCGGTGCCCTTGTTGTCACCCTCGACGTCGCCGTCGACGACGGACCGGACCAGCGCCTGACGGCGGTTCTCCACCGTGAGCACACCGAAGATCACGGGCACGCCTGTCTCGAGCTGGGCCTGCATGATCCCCTCGGCGGCCGGACCGGCGACGTACTCGTAGTGCGAGGTGTCGCCCCGGATGACGCAGCCCAGGCAGACCACGGCGTCGTACCGGCCGGTGGCGGCCATCGTCTTGGCCGTCAGCGGGACCTCGAACGCACCGGGGACCCAGACCACGTCGACGTCCTCAGCGGCCACGTGGTGTGCCTCGAGGGCACCGGACGCTCCCTGCAGCAGGCGGCCGGTGATGACGTCGTTCCACTGCGTGACCACGATGCCGATGCGGCGGCCGGTGCCGTCGACGGGCGTGCGGTCGTGCGCGTCGGGGTGCGAGAAGTCGATGCCCACGTGCGGTGCTCCTGCGTCAGTCCTGGCCGGCCGTCGGCTCGGCGTCGAGGTCGTCGAGCAGGTGCCCCATGCGCTCACGCTTGGTGCGGAGGTACTCGATGTTCTCGGGGTTGGGGGCCGACTGCAGCGGCACGCGGCCGGTGATCTCGAGGCCAAAGCCCTCGAGGCCGCCGTACTTGGCCGGGTTGTTGGTCATGAGCCGCATCGTGGTGATGCCCAGGTCGTTCAGGATCTGTGCGCCGATCCCGTACTCGCGGCTGTCGACCGGCAGGCCCAGGTCCAGGTTGGCGTCGACCGTGTCGCGGCCCTGCTCCTGGAGCTCGTAGGCCCGGATCTTGTGGCCCAGACCAACGCCGCGGCCCTCGTGGCCCCGCAGGTACACGAGCACGCCCAGCCCCTCGGCCGCCATGGTCTCCATGGCCGAGTGGAGCTGGACCCCGCAGTCGCAGCGGAGCGAATGGAAGATGTCGCCGGTGAGGCACTCGGAGTGCACCCGGACGAGCACGTCCTTCTCGCCCTGGACGGCGCCCCGGGCAAAGGCCACGTGCTGCTCGCCGTCGAGCAGCGACTCGTAGACGTAGCAGGTGAAGTCGCCCCACGGCGTCGGGATGCGGGCCTCGGAGACACGCTTCACGAGCTTCTCGGTCTGGCGGCGGTACTTGATCAGCTGGGCGATGGTGATCATCAGGAGCCTGTGCTCCTTGCAGAACTCCACCAGGTCGGGGACGCGGGCCATGGTGCCGTCGTCGTTCACGATCTCGCAGAGCACGCCGGCGGGGGCCATGCCCGCGAGCCGCGACAGGTCCACGGCGGCCTCGGTGTGGCCGGCCCGCTTGAGGACGCCGCCCTCGGTGTACCGCAGCGGGAAGATGTGGCCGGGCCGGGCCAGGTCGGCCGGCTGGGTCCGGGGGTCGATCAGCGCCTGGATCGTCGAGGCGCGGTCGGCCGCCGAGATGCCGGTCGAGGTCCCGTGCACGTAGTCGACCGAGTAGGTGAACGCCGTCCGGTGCGACTCGGTGTTCTCGCGCACCATGAGCGGGATCTCGAGGGAGTCCAGACGGTCGCCGTCGAGCGGCGCGCAGATGACGCCGGAGGTGTGGCGCACGAAGAACGTGATCGTCTCGGGCGTGGCGGCCTCGGCCGCCATGATCAGGTCGCCCTCGTTCTCACGGTCCTCGTCGTCGACCACCACGATGATCTCGCCACGCGCCATGGCGGCGATGGCGTCCTCGATAGGGGCGAAGATCGAGTTGTCCTGGCCCTGCTGGTCCAGCGGTTCCCTGCTCACAACGTCCGTCCTGTTCTGTGTCAGCTGTTCGTGTCGTCGCCGGCGGGGACGAACCCGGCCAGCAGCTTCTCTGCGTACTTCGCCATCACGTCCACCTCGAGGTTGACCGGGTCGCCCACGGCACGCCGCCCGAGGGTCGTGACCTCTGCAGTATGGGGGATGACCGCCACGGTGAACCCGTCGGCGAGGGCGTCGACCACGGTCAGCGAGACCCCGTCGACGGTGATCGAACCCTTCTCCACCACGTAGCGGGTGAGCCCCTCGGGCATGGTCACGCGCAGGTCGGGGACCTGGGCAGCCACAGTGCCGACGGCGTCCACGTGCCCCTGGACCAGGTGTCCACCGAGACGGTCGTCGAGCCGCACGGGGCGCTCGAGGTTCACCGGGTCACCGGGACGCAGCGACCCGAGCGACGTGCGTCGGAAGGTCTCGTCGCTCACGTCGGCCTCCCACCAGTCGTCGCCCCAGGCGACCACGGTGAGGCAGCACCCGTTGACGGCGATGGAAGCACCCATCTGCACGTCACCCAGCACCTTGTCCGCCGAGAGCCGCAGCCGCGGCCCGTCGAGGGACGCAACCGACCCGAGCTCCTCGACGATGCCCGTGAACATCTCAGGCACCCCCGTCCTGCTCGTCGCCCAGCGGCGCCAGCTCGACGCGCAGGTCGTCACCGACGCGCTCGACCGACACGAACCGTCCGCGCCACAGGTCGCCGATGTCGAACGCCCCGTTGCCGTCGAAGATGCCGTTGGCGTCGTCGCCGCCGAAGAGCGCCGGAGCGACGTAGATCACGTAGCGGTCCACCAGGCCGGCCCGGTGGAAGTCGCCGGCCACGGCGGCGCCACCCTCGACCAGCAGCTGGACCACGCCCTCGGCACCCAGCTCGTCGAGCAGGTCGCCCAGGTCGCCCTTGGCCTCGGTGCACGGACGGACCCTGGCGTCGGGCGGCGCCGCGCCCAGCACGACTCGGCGCGGGTCGACCGACCCGGACGCCGGCAGGACCGGCGGCCGGTAGTCCCGGACAGTCAACGAGGGGTCGTCCCGGCGGACCGTACCGGCCCCCACGAGGATGGCGTCCGACTCGGCACGCAGACGGTGGCCGTCGGCCCGGGCGGGCGGTGACGTGATCCACTGGCTCGTGCCGTTGGGGGCTGCCGTGCCGCCGTCGAGCGTGCTGGCGAGCTTGAGCACCACCCACGGGCGGCCGGTGGTCCGATGCTTGACGTAGGGCGCCAGCTGTGTGGCTGCCCGGTCGGCGAGCACGCCGACGAGCACGTCGACGCCGGCCGCACGCAGCTGGGCGACGCCCTGGCCGCTGACCCGCGGGTCAGGGTCCTCCATGCCGACCACCACGCGAGCGATCCCGGCGTCGATGATCGCCTGGGTGCACGGGCCCGTGCGCCCGTGGTGCGAACAAGGCTCCAGCGTGACGACCAGCGTCGCGCCCCGGGCGGCAGCTCCGGCCGCCTGGAGTGCGACGACCTCTGCGTGCTCCTGGCCGGGCTCACGGGTCGCCCCCTCGAACATCTGCCCGTCCGCGGTGCGCACCACGGCACCGACCCACGGGTTCGGGGACGTCAGGCACCGCACCCGGGCCGCTGCTGCCAGCGCCCGGACCATGCACTCCCGCTCGACCGGGTCGGCTGCGTCGTTGGCAGCGAGGTAGTTGACGGACAAGGAGGGCAAGGGTACTTGTGGCCCCTGAGAGCGGCCGAATCACCCCGACGGTCACATGTCTCGTCGGCCAGAACCTCAGACGGGGTGGTCCGACCCTCCGCCGGCCATCAGGTCGAGCGCGTGCGGGACCACGTCGAGCACGGCGTCGAGCATCTCGACGGCCCCCTTGGGCGAGCCGGCAGTGTTCAGGATGAGCGCCGAACCACGGGTGCCGGCGATGGCCCGCGACAGACGGCCCAGCGGGCTGCAGTTCCGCATGGCCTCGCCCATTCCGGGCGCTGTGCGGTCCAGGATCCGGCGGGTGGCCTCAGGAGTCAGGTCACGAGGGCCGAACCCGGTCCCGCCGGTGGTCACGATGAGCCCGTTGAAGCCGTAGGCCATGTAGCTGAGGGCGTTCACGACCTCGTCGAGCTCGTCGGAGACGACCCGGTGCTCAATGACCTCGAACCCCTCCGACTCGAGGCGGACCGTCACGCTGGTGCCGCCCACGTCCTCGCGGGTGCCGGCGTCCACGCTGTCGGAGACGGTGAGGACCTTGGCCTGGTAGCTGCGCGACATCTGAACTCCTGCGGTGACTCGCTGACCCGCCCGAGGCTACCGGGCACGGCCCGAGGACGCCCGGGGAGGCCCGCAGACAGCGCTCAGGCGTCCAGCCGGTAGCGGAAGACGCACATGCCGTCGGTCCCTACGGTCTGCGGCAGGACCATGGCCCCTCTCCCCCACGGCTGCCACGGCTCGCCGACGGGGTCGAGCGCGACCAGCCGGGGGTGGCGCCCGGCCAGGTGTGCGTCGACATCGGTGGACTCTGCGGCGGTGAGCGTGCAGACGCTGTAGACGAGCGTGCCGCCGGGCTTCAGCAGCGTGACGGCAGCGTCGAGGATCTCACGCTGGAGGACCGACAGGCGCTCGGGCAGGTCGGCCTCGACCCGCCACCGGGCGTCGGGACGTCGCCGCAGCACACCCAGGCCGGAGCACGGGGCGTCGACCAGCACCCGGTCGGCCGAGCCGGGCCGGAGCGGCAGGCGGGTGGCGTCCGCCGCCAGGACCGGCATCGACTGGCCAAGCTTCGCGGCGTTGCCCGCCACGAGCCCTGCCCGCTGCGTGTAGAGATCGAGGGCCACGACAGTGGCGCCGCTCGACGCCATGCCGGTGGCCTTGCCGCCCGGCGCCGCGCAGACGTCCACCACGAGCTCGCCCGCCTGGGCGCCGACCGCGTCGACGACCCACTGCGACGCGAGGTCCTGCGTGTAGCCGTCCGCCCGCAGGGTGGGCCGGGCCGGCTCGTTCATCTGGGCCAGGGCCGCGAGCGCGTCGGACTCCCCCAGGTCGGCCACCAGCCGCTCGACCACCCAGTCGGGGTAGGACAGCTCGTCGTACTGGCCGAGCGGGTCGCCGGACGCCCGGGCCACCTTGCGGAGGACCGCGTTGACCAGCCCGCGCAGCTTCTTGGGCGCGGCCGAGACCGTGGCGTCGACCGCGGCGTACTGCGGCATGTCGGTGCGCCACCGGAGCTGGTAGGCGCCGATGCGCAGGGCCTGGTGCGCGGCACCCGAGGGGATGCGCTCCAGGTACGGGGCGATCGCGGCGTCGCAGGCCCGCCGGCGCCGAAGCGTGCCGTAGACCAGGTCGGTCACCAGGGCCCGGTCCTGCTCCTCGAGGCCGCTGCGGCCGAGCGCGGCAGGGAGGGCCAGGTTGGCGTAGGCGCCCTGTTCGACGCGCTCGAGCACGTCCACGGCGAGGCGTCGCGTGGCCACGCCCACGGGCACGCCACTTTCGGAGCTGCCAGCTGGCGTCGGCACGCCCATCAGTTCTCCGTTCCGAGCTGCTCGCCCGCGGGCCGGGCGCCGTTGGCCCAGTCGCCGGCGGCCATCGGCCGCTTGCCCTCGGGGCCGACCTCGACCAGCCGCAGTGCGCCGTCGCCGCACCGGACCGTCGCGTTGGAGCCCACCGTGCCGGGCGCAACGTCCCGCAGGTCGTCCGGGAGGCCGTCGAGGAGCTCGGCCGCCAGCACCTTGAGCCGCTGGCCCCGGAACGTGGTCCAGGCTCCGCCGACGCGCACCTGGCGGTCGGCCAGCACCGCCGGGGCGGACCAGTCGATGCAGAGGTCGTCGACCATGATCTTCTTGGCGTAGGTGATGCCGCCCTCGCCCTGCGGCTCGGGATCACCCAATCCTTTCGCGAGCGAGTCGACGAGCAGGGCAGCCCCCACCTGGGCCAGCTGGGTCCGAAGACCCGCCGCGGTGTCGGCCGGACCGATCGGCAGCTCGGCACGAGCATGGACACCACCTGTGTCGAGGCCCTGCTCGACCGCCATGACGCAGACGCCGGTAGTGGCGTCGCCCTCGAGGAGGCCACGCTCCACCGGTGCCGCACCGCGCCAGCGCGGGAGCAGCGAGAAGTGCAGGTTGACCATCGGCAGGTGGGCCAGCAGGTCGGGCCCGAGGATCCGCCCGTAGGCGACGACCACACCGAGGTCCGCGTCGACGCCGAGCACGTCGTCGAGCTGGTCGGTGACCGGGAGCCCCAGTTCGAGCGCCACGGCCTTGACCGGGGTGGGCGAGGTGGCGCCGCCTCGGCCGCGGCGACGGT
>CAJANQ010000099.1 GCA_903941145.1 uncultured Actinomycetes bacterium | reverse complement strand
GTCGGCACCTTGCCCGATCGCAGGTACGCGGCGACCAGTGCGTGCACGCGTTGTCCGATCAGCTTGTCGCGCTCACTGGCCATGGCACCCTTCCCTGCCTGCTGGTTCTTCCCGGCAGTCAGGATAGGAGAACGCGCGTTCGATCGCACATCGGCATCGGTGCCGTCGGTAGCGTCGCCGGCGTGCCCAGGCGCCGCGGGGTCCACAGCCGGCCCGTCGACTTCCTCGCCGACCCCGCCGCGGCCTTCCCCGAGGGGGAGCTCGACGTCGACGCGCCCCTCGAGGCTGTCGTCGCCCACCGCCTCGCCGGTCGCCTGGACGCAGCCCTCGAGGGCCGGGCGCTGTCCGCCGTCTGTCGTGACGCCGGGCTGAACCGCTCCACGGTCCAGGACCTGCTCGCCGGTCGGAGTCTCTGTGACACCGTCACGCTCGCGAAGCTCGAGGCGACCCTCGGTGTCGCTCTCTGGCCGGGTGCGGAGGGTCTTGGGAAGGGCTCGGTTGCGGTGCATGACACCGACAGGTCCTCGCACCCCTGACGGGGGCAGTCGCTACCACCCGGGTGTCCGCGCAGTCTGCGCGGACAGGTCCGGGGCCGTGGCCGGGACAGCCTGTTGTCTGGCGGCGTGGCCGAGCGCGTCCCGGCCTGGGTGCCCAGGTCCTTCCTCCAAAATCCCGACGACTTCGGCGTCGACGGCTCGTCGCCGCACCGCGCCCCGGCCGACATCGAGGAGGCCGGACAGCTCGTCGCCTCCCTCGCCCAGCACCTCGCGGCCGTGGTCGTCCGCAGCCACCGCGACGCGGGCCTGACCGTCCGCGACCTGGCCAGCCGCACCGGCGCCAGCGAGGACTACCTGTCGGGCCAGCTCAACGGCCGCTACCCGGCCGGCCTCGACGACCTGGCCCGCTGGGCAGTGGCCCTGCACGACCCCTCGGTGCTGCCTGTGTTCGACGACCTCGAGGGGCTACACCCACCGCGGTAGCCCGCACGCCAAGGCGCTGGGGATGTCGAAGGACCCTCAGTACCCTCAGTCGCGTGCAGCTCGACTATCCACCCGTCCAGTCGCATCGCTGCATCCGCTCTGCGAAGGCCGCGGGGCGCTTGGGTCCCGGCCGGCGGTCGATTCAGCCGGGCCTGGACCTGACGCCGGGCCGTCCGACCGTTGCTTGTCACCCGAGAGGTCCTGCGGACGATCCACCCAAGACGCCTCCGAGCGCACAACCACTCCTACTGTGGTCATCGGGGCACGAGGAAGGACCGGAGTTCGGATGCCAACGACCACGAGGGGGAGCGCTGCGCGCTCGCACACACCCGCACGACGAGCGACGAGGCGTGTCATGACCATCGCATCCGATGAGACGCCCGAGCTGCAGGTGAAGTCAGTCGAACGGGTGCGGGACCTTGGCGAGGTCTTCACGCCGTCGTCGACCGTGCAGGAGATGCTCAGCCTCCTGCCCGACGACATCTGGGAAGTTCATCCTTCGCCGACGTTCCTCGAGCCATCGTGCGGGGACGGCAACTTCCTTGTCGCCATCTTGGACCGCAAGCTCGCTCTGGTCGCCGAGTCCTCTGAACTCCCCGCCGGGGTGGGCAGGGAAGCC
>CAJANQ010000098.1 GCA_903941145.1 uncultured Actinomycetes bacterium | reverse complement strand
TGGTCCGCGAGCGGGCCTCCCGGGACGGCGCCGACCTGCGCGAGCAGGTGCTCGGCGAGGTCGTCCCGGCCATTGCTGCGGCCGGCGGCACCGGTATCTCGGCCCACCTCGCCGACGACGCCGTGTCGATCGGCGGCCCGATGCCCTGCCCCGGCGGCGAGCTGCCGCTCCGGGCGGTGCTCGGCGTCTGGCTGCCCGCCCACGACCGCCATTCGGCGGTGACCGACGTGCTCGACGGCGTCGGCGCCCGTTGCGACGCCTACCTGGTGACCGAGGCGGTCTGGTCCGACTTCGGGGAGCGCCGGGGCGAGGCCCGCGACTGGGACGACGGCACCCGCTCCCCCGGCGTGACCACCGTGGCGCTCGTGCACCGCAACCCCTCGCTCGACGAGCGGACGTTCCGAGAGTTCTGGTACGGCCACCAGTCCCCCATGTCCGAAGAGGTGCAGCCCCGCCTCCGGTACGTGCGCAACACGGTGGCCCACCCCGTCACCGCCGGCGCACCGCCGGTCGACGGCATCGTGGTCGAGAGCTGGCCGTCGGAGGAGGTCGTCTCCGACATCGAGGTGTTCCACAACGGGGACCTCGAGAACCTGACCGTGATGATGGACAGCGTCGGCACGGTGTTCGACATGTCCCGCCTTCGCAGCGTGGCCATGTCGGAGTACCTCTTCTGAGGGGCTGACCGCCCACGCCTAGGGGCCGACGACCCCGTCGGCCACCAGCGAGTCGATGCGCCGGGCGTCCAGGCCCCAGCGGCCGAGCGTGGCGTGCGGGTCGCCGACGTCGCGACCTACCGGCGGGACGCCCAGGGCGGTGCGCGAGAACTGCGGCGCCGGCCCCGGCTGGTACACACCGCCCTGGTCGACGAACGCGCCCCGGGCCACTGCGTGCGGGTCGTGCGGGGCCTCGCCCATCGTCAGCACCGGCGCGACGCAGGCGTCACGGCCCGCAAAGACGTCGCACCACTCGTCACGGGTCTGCGTGCGGACCGCCGCGTCGATCCGGGCCCGCAGCTCGGGCCAGCGCGACTGGTCGTGCTGCTCGGGCAGGTCGTCGCCGGCGATCCCCAGGCCGTCGCAGAACTCGGCGAAGAACGGCCCCTCGACGGCGCCGACCGACAGCCACCGGCCGTCGGCGCACTCGTAGCAGTCGTAGAACGGTGCGCCGCCGTCGAGCAGGTTCGTGCCCCGGTCCGCCGACCAGTAGCCCGACGCGTACGCGCCGTAGAGCGAGCCCATGAGGAGCGCCGCGCCGTCCACCATGGCGGCGTCGACGACCTGGCCCTGGCCCGAGGTGCCCCGCTCCACCAGTGCGGCCAGCACGCCGGCCACCAGGAACATGGCCCCGCCGCCGAAGTCGGCGACCAGGTTGAGCGGCGGGCTGGGCGGCTGCCCCTCCCGGCCGATGTGGGCGAGCACTCCCGACACCGCCAGGTAGTTGAGGTCGTGGCCGGCCTCGGTGGCCCGGGGCCCTGTCCGGCCGTAGCCGGTCATGCGCCCGTAGACGAGCCGCGGGTTGAGTCCGCACAGGTCGTCGGGCCCGACGCCGAGCCGCTCCACCACGCCGGGCCGGTAGCCCTCGAGCAGCACGTCGGCGGTACCGGCCAGCTCGCGGACCAAGTCGACGCCCTCGGGGTCGCGCAGGTTGACCGAGATGCGCTCGCGGCTGCGGCTCAGCACGTCCCACGGGTTGGCCCCGTCGCCGGCGCCGGAGAAGTCGTCCGGGACGAGCTGGCCCTTGTTGGGCCGCTCGATCCGCACGACGTCGGCGCCCATGTCGGCCAGGAGCATGGCGCACATGGGCACCGGCCCGATCCCGGCCAGCTCCACCACACGCACTCC
>CAJANQ010000097.1 GCA_903941145.1 uncultured Actinomycetes bacterium | reverse complement strand
CGAAGAAGACCCGCTGATCCTTCGCCCAGCCCTTCGACCGGCGGTAGCCGACGACCGTTGTCTCGTCGACCCGGCGCAGCCGCGACTCGACGACGCGGCCGCCGCCGTTCTCGAACTGCAGATCGATCGCCAGGTGCGCCCGCCTGTCGGCCGGGAAGCGGTAGCGGTGCAGGCCAACCCGCTCCGTGGCGGTCAACTCGACGTGCACGTCGTGGTCGAGCAGGTCGACCGCGTAGAAGCCGGGGCGGGCCTGCTCCCGGTCGTGGCTGTAGCGGCTGGCGTATCCGGCGTCGGGGTCCTTCCGCGAGCCCGGGCCGGTGGCCAGTGCGCCGGTGTACGGCATCAGCAGGATGTCACCCAGATCGGCGATGCCGGTGCCGCCGAGGTGCAAGTGCGAGAACCCCGCCAAGACGTCGTCGGAGAAGTGGTAGCCCGAGCACCAATCCCAGCCCTGGTGGAAGTTCGCGGGGCCGACCTGCACGGCGCCGAACGGCACGCTGGCCCCGACGAACACGTGGCCGTGGCCTCCGGAACCGATGAAGGGATCGACGTGGCCCGTGAAGTCATTCGCGGCACGTAGAGAAGCGACCGGTGTCACGAGGGCAGCCAGGACACAGGCGACGAGCGGGAGGCGATTCATCGTTGGAGGCCCGAGGAGGGTGGGATCAAAACGTGTGTCAGAGACGGTTGAGAGCGAATGCGTAGGCGCCCACGCCCACCGCGCGGCCGGCGCCGAGCCTGGAGACGCCGACGCCGACCCTTTTCCGCGGGTCGGTGACCACGGTGCGGCTCGAGTGCGGCACCGCGATTTCGCGGGCCTCGCCCCGTAAAAAATCCCTGCGCTGAGCAGGGTCGCCGAGGTCATAGGCATGCTGGATCAGCCGGTCGGTCGTTTCCCCCGCGTAGCTGGAGATCGTGCCGTTGAGTTCGGCCATCACCCGCGGAAGGAACAGCGGGGCCGCACCGGCAAGCCCGCCGCCGATCACTGCCAGGCCGTCGATGAGCGTCAGCACGTTGGCCAGCGCGTCGCCGACGACCTCGCCGAGCCTCTCGAACGCCTGCCTTGCGGCCTGCGGGTCGCCGGCCGCCTCGCCCGTCGCGATGTCGTGGATATCCTTGGGGGAGAGGCCGTCCGCCGCCACCCCCGCGGCCTCGGCGTAGGCCGATTGCACCGCCCGGATGCTGGCGCCCTCCTCGGCGAAACAGTCGCTGCGCACCTTGTTTCGCAGCAGCCAGAACTCCCCGCCGGCCGAGTTGTCGCCGGTCAGCAGCCGGCCATCGATGACGATTCCGCCCCCCAGGCCCGTGCCGAGCGTCAGCCCGATCAGGTTACGGTATCGCTTGGGGCTGCCGGCCGCCTCGAGCTCCCTGTTGATCTCCGGCAGCAGTCCGGCGATCGCCTCGCCATAGGCGAACAGGTCGCCGTCGTTGTTCAGGAAGACGGGCACCCCGAACCGCTCCTCCAGCATCGGCCCGACCGCCACGCCTCCCCGGTAGGCGGGCAGGTTGCCCACATTGAAGATCACGCCATTCGGGTAGTCGGCCGGGCCGGGAAACGCGAAGCTGAT
>CAJANQ010000096.1 GCA_903941145.1 uncultured Actinomycetes bacterium | reverse complement strand
TTGATCTCGGGCACGTCGGAATCTCCTCATTGGCTTCGACCCGCGAAACCTAATCGCTGCCGGGTTAACCTACTCACAGTCAGCCGTGCCAGGGAGGGGCCGACTCCGGGTCGATCCCGTAACGGGCGACGGCGTCGGCCACGGTGGCCGACGCAACCTGCCCGTCGAGCGCGAGCTGTGACAGCACCCCGACCACCACGTGCGCGGTGTCGACCTCGAAGAAGCGTCGGAGCGTCTCGCGGGTGTCGGAGCGCCCGAACCCGTCGGTGCCGAGCGACAGCCACCGGCGCGGCACCCAGCGCGACACCTGGTCGGGCACGGCCCGCATGAAGTCCGAGACCGCCACGACCGGTCCGGCCGATGCGCCCAACAGCTGGGTCACCCGCGGCACCTGCGGCACCGCGTCCGGGTGCAGCCGGTTCCAGCGCTCGACGGCGAGCGCCTCGCGCCGCAGCTCGGAGTACGAGGTGGCGGACCACAGCTCGACCCCGACCCCGTAGACGTCGGCCAGGTCGGTGCGGGCGGCAGCCGCGGCGGACCACATCGGCCCGGAGAACAGGACCGAGGCGGTGGGCCCCTGGACCTCGGGCGCCCCGCACCAGCGGTACAGGCCGTCGACCACTCCCTGCGCGACGCCCTCTGGCATCGGCGGCATCGGGTAGTTCTCGTTGTAGAGGGTCAGGTAGTAGGTGATGTCCTCGCCGGCGGCGGGGTCGCCGCCCGGGTACATCCGGTGGAGGCCGTCGCGGACGATGAGCGCCGTCTCGAACGCGAACGACGGGTCGTACGACTTCACGGTGGGCACGGTGCTGGCGAGCACGTGGCTGTGGCCATCGTCGTGCTGCAGGCCTTCGCCCATGAGGGTGGTGCGTCCGGCGGTGGCGCCGAGCAGGAACCCGCGGGCCCGGGCGTCGGCGGCGGCCCAGATCAGGTCGCCCACCCGCTGGAAACCGAACATCGAGTAGAAGGTGAAGAACGGCACCATCGGCACGCCGCGGTGCGCGTAGGCGGTGCCCGCCGCGATCCATGACGACAGGCCGCCGGCCTCGGAGATGCCCTCTTCCAGGATCTGACCCTGCGCGGACTCCCGGTAGGAGAGCAGCAGGTCGTGGTCGACGGGCTCGTACAGCTGTCCCTGTGACGCGTAGATCGCCAGCTCCTTGAAGAGGGCGTCCATGCCGAACGTGCGCGCCTCGTCAGGGATGATCGGCACGGCGCGGGGACCGAACTGGGGGTCCCGGCACAGGTTGCGCAGCAGCCGCGTGAAGGCCGTGGTGGTGGAGACGGGCTGCTGGTTGGACCCTGCCAGCAGCTCGGTGAACGCGTCGTCGGACGGGAGCGCGAGCGGCTGGCGGACGGTGACCTCGCGGTGGGGGAGGGTGCCGCCCAGCTCGGCGCGGCGGGCGGCCAGGTACTCGCGCTCGGGCGACCCGTCGGCCGGCCGGATGAACGGGGGCATCCCGCCGGCGAGCGCCTCGTCAGGGACGACGTGCTGCAGATGCAGACGGTCGCGCAGCTCGAGGAGCTGCTGGACCGACATCTTCTTGATCTGGTGGGTGGAGTTGCGGGCCTCGAGGCCCTCACCGAGCGTCCAGCCCTTCACGGTCTTGGCCAGCACCACCGTCGGCTCGCCCTTGTGGTGCACCGCGGCGTGATAGGCGGCGTACACCTTGTGGTAGTCGTGCCCGCCGCGGGGCAGCTTCTCGAGCTGCTCGTCGGTCAGGTGGGCCACCATCTGCGCCAGGCGCGGGTCGGTCCCGAAGAAGTGCTTGCGGATGTAGGCGCCGTCGGCCACGACGTACCGCTGGAACTCGCCGTCCACGACCTGGTTCATGCGGTCGACCAGGACGCCGTCGACGTCGGCGGCCAGGAGCTCGTCCCAGCCGTTGCCCCAGACGAGCTTCACGACGTTCCACCCGGCGCCGCGGAACGCAGCCTCGAGCTCCTGCATGACCTTGCCGTTGCCACGGACCGGTCCGTCGAGCCGCTGGAGGTTGCAGTTCACGACCCACGTCAGGTTGTCGAGGCGTTCCCGTGCGGCGAGCGTCAGCGCACCGAGCGTCTCAGGCTCGTCGCACTCGCCGTCACCCAGGAAGCACCACACGCGGCTCTCGTCCTGGCCGGCGGCCAGCGGGTCCAGGCCGCGGTTGCCCAGATAACGGTTGAACCGTGCCTGGTAGATCGACTGGATCGGGCCCAGGCCCATCGACACCGTGGGGTACTCCCAGAAGTCGGGCATGAGCCGGGGGTGCGGGTAGGAGGACAGGCCGCGGCCGGTCATGCCCGGCAGGTTGACCTCCCGACGGAACCGGTCGAGCTCGAACTCGTCGAGCCGGCCCTCCACGAACGCCCGCGCGTAGATGCCGGGCGACGCGTGGCCCTGGACGTAGAGGTGGTCGCCGGCCCGCTCAGGGGTTGCGCCCCGGAAGAAGTGGTGGAACCCGACGTCGTAGAGGCTGGCCGAGCTGGCGAAGGTGGAGAGGTGGCCGCCGATGCCGTCGGCGGTGTGGTTGGCCCGCACGACCATGGCCGCGGCGTTCCAGCGGACGTAGCACCGGATGCGGCGCTCGAGCTCGACGTCGCCCGGGAACGCCGGCTCGTCGTCGGGGGCGATCGTGTTGACGTACGGGGTCGAGACGGTGTCGGGGGTGCCGACCTGCAGGTCCTCGGCGTGCTCGAGCAGACGGGCGAGCAGGTACTGGGCACGGGCCCGGCCCCGCTCGTCGACGACGGCCGAGAGCGAGTCGAGCCACTCCTCGGTCTCGCCGGGGTCGGTGTCCGGCAGCTGGTGCGCGTACCCGTCGTTGGTCATCGGTCTCTCCACTCTCGGCCCAGTGCAAGGCCACCCACAGCGTACGGGGACGGCACCGTCGGGGACGGCCCACCGCGGTCTACCGAGGCGCATGGCCGACCGCCGACCGTGGTCCGTCCCGCTCGGTGTGGTCGGGGGTGTCGCACAGCTCGCGGTCGACGCCACCGTCGCCGCCGTGCTGGCCCGCTCCGCCCAGTCCTGACCCCACCACACTGCGCCGAACTCGTCATCTCGGTCGACCTTGGCGTGGATGGAGATGACGAGTTCGGGGGTGGGCGTGGATGGAGATGACGAGTTCGGGGGTGGGGGAGCCGCGGATAGGGTCGCCGCCATGCCAGCCACCCGTCCCTCCGGCGCGACCGTCGTCTACACCGACGGTGCGTGCAGCGGGAACCCAGGACCCGGCGGGTGGGCGTGGGCCGAGGTCGGCGGCGGATGGGCATCGGGCGCCGACCCGGGCACCACCAACCAGCGCATGGAGATCATGGCGGCGTTCGAGGCGGTGCGCGCCCACGACGGCCCGGTGCACGTGGTGAGCGACTCGACCTACGTCGTGAACTGCTTCAACGACTCGTGGTGGCGCGGTTGGATCGCCAAGGGGTGGAAGAACTCCAAGCGTGAGCCGGTCGCCAACCGTGACCTGTGGGAGCCGTTCGTGGCGCTGGTGCAGGAGCGCAACGGCGCCGGCGTGCCGGTCACGTTCGAGTGGGTGAAGGGCCACAGCGGCGACCCGATGAACGACGTCGTCGACCGGCTCGCCGTGCGGGCGTCGCAGTCCGGTCAGGGCGCGTCGGGCGGTGTGCCGCCCACCGAGGCAGAGATGGGTCCGGAGGACAGGCCGACGCCGCGGGTGCGGTCGACCGAACCGTCGGGCCGCCCCGACGTCGAGGCGCGCCTGGCGCGTGACAAGCGCATCCCGGCCGGTTGGACCGTCGCCGTGGTGGGACTGCGGTCGGACACGCTCGTGACCTCCGAGGCCGGAGCGCGGGCCCGGGTGCGACTGGCCGAGGTGCTGGCCGCGCAGGCCCAGCTGCACCCCGACCTGGTG
>CAJANQ010000095.1 GCA_903941145.1 uncultured Actinomycetes bacterium | reverse complement strand
TCCGCCGCGCTGCTGGTCGCCGTACCCGGTGCGGCACAGGTCCCGGTCACGTACTTCGCCGTCGAACGCACCCGCGGCGCTGCTGCCCAGTTCGTCGCCTACCTGCAGGGTCCGGGCCAGAAGGTGCTGGTCGCTGCCGGGTTCGGTGCGCCGTGACGGAGCCGGAGGGCGGACAGGGCGGACGACGGCGGGTCCCTTCGGGGCAGGCGCCGTCGCGCCGGGTGCCGGTCGGGGTGCGGGTACTGGCTGCGCTGGCGCTCGTGTTCCTGGCGCTGCCCGTTGTCTCGCTGCTGGTCCGGGCGCCTTGGGGCCGGTTCTGGGAGCTCGTGACCTCGGGCGCGGTGCTCACGCCGCTGCGGGTCAGCCTGGTCACCTCGCTGCTCGCCACGGCGTGCGCGCTCGTGCTCGGCATTCCGCTCGCCTGGGTGCTGGCCCGGGGTGGCCTGCGCCGGCCGGACCTGTGGCGGGTGCCGGTGCTGGTGCCGGTCCTGCTGCCGCCCGTGGTCGCCGGCGTCGCGCTGCTCGCCGCCCTCGGCCGCAACGGCCTGGCCGGCGGTCTGCTCGAGGACTGGTTCGGGATCGTGCTGCCGTTCTCCACGGCCGGTGTGGTGGTGGCCCAGACGTTCGTGGCGCTGCCGTTCGTGGTGCTCCCGGTCGAGGCCGCGCTGCGCAACGTCGACCGCTCGCCCGAGGACGTCGCCACGGTGCTCGGCGCCAACCGTTGGCGGGTCGTGCGCGAGGTCGGCCTGCCCTCGGTCGCCCCGGCCGTCGCCGCCGGCGCGCTGCTGGCCTGGGCCCGGGCAGTAGGGGAGTTCGGGGCCACCGTGACGTTCGCCGGCAGCCTCCCGGGCCGGACCCAGACGCTCCCGACCGCGGTCTACCAGGCGCTCGAGTCCGACCGTGGCGCGGCGCTGGTCCTGAGCGTGGTCCTGGTGCTGCTCGCCCTGGTCGTGCTGGTCGCCCTGCGAGCCAAGTGGTGGCCCTGGTCGGTCCGTTCGGAGCGCTAGGCGGCTCGTCGGTCGGCCGGGTCTGAGGCGCGTGATGCAGTGCCGTCCGTCGAGGTGCCAGCAGGCCGCTGCACCGTCGGCAGGTGGCGGACCAGGCCGGCAAACAGCCAGTCCCACTCGATCTGGTCGCCGACCCACTCGCCGCCCGGGCTGTCGGCGACGAACGGCGACCACCGCCGGTTGGTGGACCGGAGCGCTTCCGCGGAAGCACCGGGCAGCCGGTTCGCGTTGGTGACGGCGGTTCCGTCAGGCCGCGCGAACTTTGGCGCCGACGCCGTGCCGCTGCAGGACCACTCGCGGTCGTGCACGGCGTGGTGGTGCTTGCGGCACAGGAGCAGCAGGTTGTCCGGCGCCGTTCGGCCGCCCCGGCTCCACCAGGTGATGTGGTGGGCGTGCAGCTGGACCGCAGAGTCGCATCCCGGGAACTGGCAGTGCCGGTCGCGGGCCTTGAGGGCCCTGAACAGTGCCGGGGTCACGGTGCGCTGGTGCCGGCCGAGGTCGAGCTGGGTGCCGTCGGCCAGGTCGGCCACGTACCGGAGCCCGGCGTCGCCCACGAGCCGGCTGAGCGCGGCCGCCGAGACCTTGGCGCCGGTGGACGTGCGGGCCACTGTTGGCCGCTCGGCGACGTCTGAGGACTCTGGCACCGCGGCGGCCAGCCGACCGAGCGCGAGCAGGTCGACGTGCACGACGATCTCGGGTTGCGCCCGTCTGGCTACGTCGAGGTTGCCGCCATGGCTGTTGGGTCCGCCAGGAGCAGTTGGCCCGTCAGGTGCTGCGGGTCCGTCAGGTGCAGCGAGGAGCCCTGCGGCCATCTGGTGGACGGCCCGTGCCCGTCGGCAGCCCACGGTCGCTGCAGGGTCGCCGTCGTCGGCGGCGCGCACTGCACGGACGAACGCCTCGCCGGTCTCGGCCGGAAGGCAGAACGACCCCACCAGGTCGCCGTGCTCGCTGCGGTGCCAGGTCAGGAAGGCCCGGTCGTCCGCCCCGAGCTCCCGCTCGCGCAGCCGGGCCTCCTCGTCCTGCGCCGACCCGAACCGTCGGAGCGCGGAACAGATGCGGTCAAGCTGTCCGGCGGTCGACGCGTCGGCAAGATCGAGCAGGTCAGCCTCGGACTCGGGCACGGCGACACGGGTGAGGGCCCGCACCTTGGAGTAGGAGATGCGGCCCTCGGCCAGCGCGGCCGAGGTGAGCGGCAGGTCCTCGAGCCGTCGTGCGACCCGGACCTGCTCGCGGGCTGCGGTCGGCCCGATGCCGCAGTGCCACGACAGCCAGTGGGCGGTCGAGCGGCACTCCCAGTCCTCCGCGGCATCCCGACGGTCGAACTCGGCGACGAGCACGAGCAGCCGGTAGGTGCCCGCCGCCAGCTCGGCGGAGGTGGACCGCAGCTCGCGCTCCAGGTCCTTGGGCGCCAACCCGGTCGCCCAGGTGGCGAGCTCTGGGATGTCGGACCGGTCGGCCGACCTGACGCCGGTCAGCGACGCGGATGGCAGGGTGGCCGGTGGGGCAGGGGTGCTGTCGGGCGGAGCAGTATCGAACATGTGTTCGTTCTACCCGCACCCTCCGACAAGGCCGTCGGACCGGGTCATGACGGCGCCCATGTGCTTCCGCGGAAGCGCCTGGGTCCACCGGCGACCGTGGCCGCCGACCAGTTCCGGCCGCAGGCCGCCAGAGAGCCAGATCAGGACAGCCAGATCAGGACAGTACGAGTTCAGCCGAGCTGCTCGACCACGTAGTCGATGCACCGGGTGAGCGCTGCGACGTCCTCGGGGTCGATCGCCGGGAACAGCGCCACGCGCAGCTGGTTGCGGCCCAGCTTCCGGTAGGGCTCGGTGTCGAGGATCCCGTTGGACCGCAGCACCGCGGCAACCACCGAGGCGTCGACCGAGTCGTCGAAGTCGATGGTGGCGACCACGTGGCTGCGCTTGGCCGGGTCGGTCACGAACGGGGTCGTGACCGGGTTGGCCTCGGCCCACTCGTAGACCGTGGCGGCCGAGCGGTCACAACGGCCCGCCGAGAACTCCAGCCCGCCGTTCTCGTTGATCCAGCGCACCTGCTCCACCGCCAGGAAGAGCGTGGCCAGCGCCGGCGTGTTGTAGGTCTGGTCCTTGCGGGAGTTCTCCAGGGCGATGCCCAGGTCGAAGAACGCCGGCACCCAGCGGTCCGAGGCGGCGATCCGCTCGATGCGCTCCACGGCACGGGGCGAGACCGCGGCGAGCCACAGACCACCGTCAGAGGCGAGGCACTTCTGCGGGGCGAAGTAGTAGACGTCGACCTCGCTCGGGTCCCAGCGAAGGCCGCCGGCGGCCGAGGTGGCGTCGACCAGCACGAGCGCGTCGTCGTCGGCGCCGTCGGGCCGGGCGAGCGGCATGGCGACACCGGTCGACGTCTCGTTGTGGGTGAGCGCGTAAGTGTCGATGCCCGGACGGCCGACGGCAACGGGGTGGTCGCCCGGGTCGGCCGAGATGATCTCGGGGTCGCCCAGGTGCGGGGCGGCCTGCACGGCCTTGCCGAACTTGGACGAGAACTCGCCGAAGTGCAGGTGCTGGCTCTTGTCCTGGACCAGGCCGAAGGTGGCGATGTCCCAGAATGCCGTGGTGCCGCCGTTGCCGAGCAGGACCTCGTAGCCGTCGGGCAGGGCGAACATCTCGGCCAGGCCGTTGCGCAGCTCGCTGACCTTGAACTGCACGGTCGCCTGCCGGTGGCTGGTGCCGAGGAAGTGGCCGGCAGACCCGTTCAGCATGTCGATGGCGTCGGGCCGGACACGGGACGGGCCACAGCCAAAGCGTCCGTCGGCGGGGAGGAGGTCGTCGGGGAGGGAGATGTCGGGGGTGCTCATCGCCCGTCAGTCTCGCGCGTCCGTCGGTGCGCCTCGGACGGGATTGTGGGTTCGCCCGGGACGGGATTCCGAGGGGAACGGCTGGCGCCGCGGGCGGTAGGGTCCGGCCCATGACTGACCCCTCAGCCACCCGCATCGCCGCGCGCGTCGCGGCCATCACGCCGTCCGCCACCCTCGCCGTCGACTCGAAGGCCAAGGCCCTCAAGGCCGCCGGCGAGCCCGTCATCGGCTTCGGCGCCGGCGAGCCCGACTTCCCGACCCCGGCCCACATCGCCGAGGCCGCAGCCGCGGCGTGCCTGGTCCCCGCCAACCACCGCTACACCCCGGCGGCCGGCCTGCCGGCGCTGAAGGAGGCGGTCGCCGCCAAGACGCTGCGTGACTCCGGCGTGGAGATCGACCCGTCCCAGGTCGTCATCACCAACGGCGGCAAGCACGCCGTCTACGCCGCCATCACCGTGCTGGTCGACGAGGGCGACGAGGTCCTGCTGCCGGCGCCGTTCTGGACGACCTATCCCGAGCCGATCGCGCTCGCCGGCGGCGTGCCCGTCGTGCTGCAGACCACCGAGGCCACCGGCTTCCGTGTCACGGTCGACCAGCTAGAGGCCGCCCGCACCCCGCGCACCAAGGCGCTCATCTTCGTGTCGCCGTCCAACCCGACCGGCGCGGTGTATCCCCGTGACGAGATCGAGGCCATCGGCCGGTGGGCCGTCGAGCACGGGATCGTCGTCATCACCGACGAGATCTACGAGCACCTGGTGTACGGCGACGCCGAGCACCACTCCATCCAGAAGGTCGTGCCCGAGATCGCGGAGCAGTGCGTGATCCTCAACGGCGTCGCCAAGACCTACGCCATGACCGGCTGGCGTGTCGGCTGGCTGATCGGCCCCAAGGACGTCGTGTCCGGCGCCACCAACCTCCAGACGCACCTGACCTCCAACGTGTGCAACGTGGCCCAGGCCGCAGCGCTCGCTGCGGTGTCGGGCGACCTGACCGCGGTCGACGAGATGCGTGCCGCGTTCGACCGGCGCCGGCTCACCATGCACCGCATGCTCAACGAGATCCCCGGCGTCGTCTGCCCCGAGCCGCAGGGCGCGTTCTACGCGTACCCCAACCTGACCGGCCTGGTCGGCGTGGACCTGTCCGGCCGCTCGGCGTCGAGCACGCTCGAGCTGGCCGACCTGGTGCTGGAAGAGGCCAAGGTCGCGTTCGTGCCGGGCGAGGCGTTCGGCACGCCGGGCTACGGACGGTTCTCGTTCGCGCTGGGCGACGACGACCTGGTCGAGGGCATCGAGCGCCTCGGCAAGCTCGTCACGGGCTGACATGACGGTCGAGCGGTACGGCGCCTGGCCGTCGCCGCTGACCCCGGCCGACGCGGTCGCCGGCGCGCCCCGGTTCGGTGACGTCTCTATAGTGGACGGCCCCGACGGGCCGGTCGTGCGCTGGACCGAAGGTCGCCCCGCCGAGGGCGGCCGCAGCGCGCTGGTGGAGTGGCGGTCCGGCACGCGCACCGACCTGGCCGCGAGGGCCAACGTCCGCACCCGGATGAACGAGTACGGCGGCGGGTCGTTCTGGGTCGTCCCCGACGGTGCGGCCGGTGGCCAGGTCGTGCTGGTGGACGACGCTGACGCCCGGCCCTACCTGGTCGGCGACGGGCTGGTCCCGCTCGCGCCCGAACCACCGTCGCCGCGGGCATGGCGGTACGCCGCAGGGTCGTCAGGGCCCGACGGGGCCTGGTCGGTCGTCGAGCGCGAGCGCCACTGCGACGAGTCGGGCGGCGGGTTCCCCGAGGCCGTCAACGACCTGTGTGTGCTGGACCACACGGCCGGCCGGGTGCTGGAACTCCTGGCCCCCGGCGACGCCGGCACGGGGGACTTCGTGGCCGCGCCAGCGGTCTCACCCGACGGCACGCGGCTGGCGTGGCTGCGCTGGGACCATCCGGACATGCCGTGGGACGCGGCCGAGCTGTGGTCGGCGCGCCTCGAGGTGGCGGACGGCTCGGCGCGGGTCGTCGACCCTGTGTGCGTCGCCGGCGGCCGGCACGACGGCAGGGCGACGAGCGCATGCCTTCCGTCCTTCGGCCCTGACGGCACGCTGTGGTTCTGCGACGACCGGGACGGGTCCGGCGGTGGCACCTGGCGGCTTCGCAACGAGCTCGGCGCCGTGGTCGACGTGCCCGGCGAGGTGGGCGAGCCCCGTTGGGTCTCCGGCGGCAGCCGCTACGGGTTCCTGGCCGACGGCCGCGTCGCGCTGGCCGCCCTGCAGGACGGGTTCCACACGGTCTGGATCTGGGACCCCGCCACTGGCCGCGCCGATCAGGTGCCTGACCTCCGTTACGTCGAGCTGCTCGTGGCGGACGGTTCGTCGGTCGTCGTGGTGGGCGGTGGGCCTGACCGGACGACCTCGGTGCTGCTGGTCGACCCGACCACGCTGGAGGTCGCCGACCTGCGGCCGTCCGCGCCGGTGCTCGACCCGGCGAGCGTCTCGCTGCCGCGTCACGTCACGTTCCCGACGGCGCCGACCCCGGCCGACGCCACCGACGAGCCGGTGGCCCACGCGCTCGTGTACCCGCCCCAGCTCGACGGCGTGGCTGGTCCCGCGGACTCGGCCCCGCCGCTGGTCGTCCGGATCCACGGTGGCCCGACCGCGAGCGCCCGGCCGGAGCTGTCGACCTCGGTCCAGTTCTGGACCACCCGCGGGTTCGCCGTCGCCGACGTCAACTACCGGGGGTCCACCGGCTACGGCCGCGACTTCCGTGACGCGCTCCGGGGGCAGTGGGGGGTCGCCGACGTGGCCGACTGTCTGGCAGTGGCCGGCTATCTGGCCGGCGGTGGGCTGGTCGACGGGGAGCGCTGCGTCATCCGTGGCGGGTCGGCCGGCGGGTTCACGGCGTTGGCTTCGCTCTGCTCCGGCGACGTCATGGCGGGGGCCTGCGTGCTCTACGCAGTGACCGACCTGCTCACCCTCGACGACGGCACCCACAAGTTCGAGTCCCGCTACAACGACGGCCTCGTGGGACCTCGCCCCGACAGTGACGACCTGTACCGGGAGCGGTCTCCGCTGACGCACGCCGCCCAGATCTCGGTGCCGGTACTGGTGCTGCAGGGGACCGACGACCTGGTCGTCCCGCTGGAGCAGGCCGACGCGCTGGTTGCAACGCTGCGGGAACAGGGGACGCTCTACGACTACCTGGTGTTCGAGGGCGAGGGCCACGGGTTCCGGCAGGCTGCGCACCTGGTCACGGCGCTGGAGTCGGAGCTCGCCTTCTACCAGCAGGTGCTCGACCTCGGCTGAGTGTCCTAGGACGTGACGCCGGAACGGTTGAGGCGGACGCCGGCCGCCATGCCGGACCGGTAGGCGCCCTCGACCTTGGGGCCGTCGAACGCGTCGCCGGCCAGCACGAGCGGCCAGTCGCCGTCGACCGCGGTGCAGTAGGGCTCGGGCCATGTGGTGGTCGGAATGGCGTAGCGCCACGTCTTCACCTGGGCCTCGAGCACCTCGGCCTCGCCGAACCACTCCGACGCGGCGGGCAGGAGCTCGTCGAGCACCTCCTGCGGCTCGGCGCCCCAGAGCGCCTGCGACGTGACCGGGTCGCAGTGGAGCGTGAGCGCCGGGAACTCCGAGACACCCTTGGCCATGTTGTCGGCGACCCAGCTGAACGGGCCCTCGGTCAGCTGGACGCCGCCGGGGGCGGGCACCGCCGACGGACGGTCGAGCAGGACCAAGAGGGCGATGGTGGGGTCGTACTCGACGGCCTCGAGGCCCGACCGCACGCCAGGGTCCAGCTGGACGCCGCCGGCGTCCATGAGGGCCAGCGACTGCGGGACGGGCGAGGTGAGCAGCACGGCGCCGGCCTGGACGGACCCGCCGTCCCACTCGACGGTCCAGCCGCGGTCGCGCTGGGTCACGGACCGGACCTCGACGCCGCAGCGGACGTCCTCGAGGGCCTCGGCCAGGAACTTGGCCAGGCCGGTCATGCCGCCGGGGACGACGTAGCGCGGATGGCCGTCGTCGGTGCCGCCAAAGCCTCGGCACCACTCGGTCGCGACCTCCTCGTCGAGCAGCTCCTCGACGAGCGACTGCATCTCCGGGCCGCGCTGGGTGAAGAACTGCGCCCCGTGGTCGAGGCGGGCCTCGTCGATGCGGCGGGTCGCCAGGCGGCCGCCGACCGACCGGCCCTTGTCGACCACGGTGACGAACCGTGAGTACGACTCGAGCAGTCGCGCTGCTGCGAGCCCGGCCACGCCGGCACCGACTACGAGGACGTCCACGTCGTTCACGGCGGGAAGGATGGCACGCCCGGCGGTGCGGGCCGCGTACTCGGTTGGCCGCCTCCCGGCGCAGCGGGCAGGATGGCCCCGTGCGAGTTCTGGTCACCGAAAAGATCGCCGACCCCGGACTGGACCGACTTCGTGACGCTGGTCACGAGGTGGACATCCAGCTGGACCTGACCCCCGAGCAGCTGCTCGAGGCCATTGTCGGCGCCCATGCCCTCATCATCCGTTCTGCCACCAAGGTCACCGCCGAGGTGCTGGCCGCAGGTACGGACCTGGTCGTCGTCGGCCGTGCCGGCATCGGGCTCGACAACGTCGACACCGCTGCGGCCACCGAGCGCGGCGTCATGGTCGTGAACGCCCCGCAGTCGAACACGCTCTCGGCCGCCGAGCACACGATGGCGCTCCTCTTGGCCAGCGCCCGCAACGTCCCCCAGGCCCACGCCGCGCTCGTGCAGGGCCGCTGGGAGCGGTCGAAGTGGGAGGGCGTCGAGCTCTCCGACAAGACCCTCGGCATCATCGGCCTGGGCCGCATCGGCAAGCTGGTCGCCCAGCGCGCCATGGCCTTCGGCATGCGGCTCGTCGCGTACGACCCGTTCGTGTCCGAGGACCGCGCCCGTCAGATCAACGTGACGCTGGTCAGCCTGGACGAGCTGGTCGAGCAGTCCGACTTCATCACGCTGCACCTGGCCAAGACGCCGGAGACCATCGGGCTGATCGGCAAAGACATGCTGGCCAAGGCCAAGCCGTCGCTGCGGCTCGTCAACGTCGCCCGTGGTGGCATCGTCGCCGAGGCCGCACTGGCCGAGGCCGTGTCGTCGGGCCAGATCGCCGGTGCGGCGCTCGACGTGTTCGACGCCGAGCCCACCACCGAGTCGCCGCTGTTCGGCCTGGACGGCGTGGTCGTGACCCCGCACCTGGGCGCCTCCACCGTCGAGGCGCAGGACAAGGCGGGCGACACCATCGCCGAGATGGTCATGCTGGCCCTCGCTGGCGACTTCGTGCCGTTCGCAGTGAACGTGTCGGCCGCCGAGGCGTCCGCCAGCATCCGCCCGTACCTGCCGCTCGCCGAGCAGCTGGGCCGGATCTTCGCCGGCCTGGTCGGCACGGGTGCCGGCACCGGCCTCGACACGCTGGACCTGGAGTACCAGGGCCAGATCGCCGAGAACGACACCCGGATCCTTACGCTGTCGGCGCTCAAGGGCTTCTTCGGCGCCAGCTCGGGCGAGCCGGTGTCGTACGTGAACGCCCCGGCCGTGGCGGCCGAGCAGGGCCTCGAGGTCCGGCCGACGTCGACCACGACCAGCCGTGACTACGTGAACCTGATCACGCTGCGCGGCGGCGACCACAGCCTGAGCGGCACGCTCGTCGGGCTCAACGCCCAGCCGACCCTGGTGATGATCGACGACCACACGGTCGACGTCCCGCCGGCGGCCAACCTGCTGGTGGTCCGCAACGAGGACCGTCCGGGCATGATCGGCAAGGTCGCCACGATCGTCGGCGACGCCGGTGTGAACATCGACGACATGGCCGTGGGCGCCTCGCCCCAGGGGGCCAAGGCTCTCATGGTGGTGGCCACCGACCGCCTGGTCGACGACGCCACGCTCGCGTCGCTGCGCAACGTCGACGGCGTCCAGTCGGTCGCCGCCGTCTCCAGCTGAGGAGCTGCTCGCAGCGTTCTCTGCGGCGCCGCCTCCCGAACTCGTGACGATCCGGTCCGCAGAGGGACCAAAGTGTCACGAGTTCGGAAGTTCAGCGGTTCAGAGTGAGGGCATCCAGGCGGGGCGTGTGGCCTCGAACGCCGTGATGGCGTCCGCGTGCTGCAGGGTGATGCCAATGTCGTCGAGGCCGTGGAGCAGACGGTGCTGCACGGAGTCGTCGAGCGGGAACTCGACCAGCAGGTCGTGCGTCGTCACCTCGAGCGTGCGGTGCTCGACGTTGATGTCGATCACGATCGTGGGCTCCTCGTCCACCAGGTCGAGCAGCTGACGTCCGAAGTCGGCCGGTACCTGCACGGGCAGCAGCCCGTTCTTGGCGGCGTTGTTGCGGAAGATGTCGCCGAACCGGGGCGAGACCACTGCGGCGAACCCGTACTGCTGGATGGCCCACACGGCGTGCTCGCGGCTCGAGCCAGTACCGAAGTTGGGGCCAGCGACCAGGATCTTGGCGCCCGCGAACTGCGGCTGGTTGAAGACGAACTCCGGGTCCTCGCGCCACTCGCTGAACAGACCCTCCTCGAAGCCCGTGCGCTCGACGCGCTTGAGCCAGTCGGACGGGATGATCTGGTCGGTGTCGACGTCGGATCGGTCGAGGGGCACCGCGGTGCCGGTGATGTGTCGAACTGCGTCCATGTCAGAGGTCCTCGGGAGTAGCGAATCGGCCGGCGACCGCGGAGGCGGCAGCGAGAGCGGGGGAGAGCAGGTGGGTGCGGCCACCCTTGCCCTGGCGCCCCTCGAAGTTCCGGTTGGACGTCGAGGCGCACCGCTCACCGGCGGTGAGCTTGTCGGGGTTCATGGCCAGGCACATCGAGCAGCCCGGCTCGCGCCAGTCGAAGCCCGCAGCGGTGAAGATCTCGTGGAGCCCCTCGGCCTCGGCCTGGTCCTTGACCACGCGGGAGCCGGGGACCACGAAGGTCCGGACGCCGTCGGCGACCTTGCGGCCCTTGGCGACCTGGGCGGCCGCACGCATGTCCTCGATGCGGCCGTTGGTGCACGAGCCGATGAAGACCGTGTCGACGGCGACGTCGCGCATCGGGGTGCCGGCGGTCAGGCCCATGTATTCGAGGGCGCGTTCGGCGGCGTGCCGCTCGACGGGGTCGTCGAAGTCCTCGGGGGACGGGACGACGCCCGAGATCGGCACGACCTGGCCGGGGTTGGTGCCCCAGCTGACGAACGGCTCGATGTCGGCGGCGTCCAGGAACACCTCCTTGTCGAACGTGGCACCCTCGTCGGTGAAGAGGGTGGACCAGTCGGCGACCGCCGCGTCCCAGTCGGCGCCGGTCGGCGCGTACTGGCGGCCCTTCAGGTACTCGAAGGTGGTCTCGTCGGGGGCGATGAGGCCGGCCTTTGCGCCCGCCTCGATCGACATGTTGCAGACCGTCATCCTGCCCTCCATGGAGAGCGAGCGGATGGCCGAACCGCGGTACTCGGCGACGTAGCCCATGCCGCCGGAGGTGCCGATCTCACCGAGGATCGCGAGGATCACGTCCTTGGCGGTCACGCCGGGGCGCAGGTCGCCCTCGACCGTGATGGCCAAGGTCAGCGGCTTGACCTGGGGAAGCGTCTGGGTGGCGAGCACGTGCTCGACCTCGGAGGTGCCGATGCCGAACGCCAGCGCGCCGAACGCTCCGTGGGTGGCGGTGTGGGAGTCGCCGCACACCACCGTCATGCCGGGGAGGGTGAGTCCCTGCTCGGGGCTGATGACGTGGACGATGCCCTGGCCGGCCGAACCCATGGGGAACTCGACGATGCCGTACTCGGC
>CAJANQ010000094.1 GCA_903941145.1 uncultured Actinomycetes bacterium | reverse complement strand
GCTGCGGCCGGGTCGGCCCCGTTTTCCCGACCGCCCGTGACCTGGAGCTCAGAGCGGGTTCGGCTCGTCACCGAGGTTGCCGACCGGACCCGCCGGCCACGTCGGCCACAGCTCTGGCCGGCGACGCGCCGCGAGGTCCTCGACCCAGCCCATGGCGGCGCACGCGACGACGGTGACCACGGCCGTGAGGGCCAGCGAGCCGAGCGCGGTGCCCACCTTGCCGAGCGGCGACAGGTCGTCCGTGGGCATCAACACCCTCGACAGGTAGACGCCGGCGAGCGACCAGAGGTAGACGGTGAGCGCCCGCCGGTTGGTGAACTCCACCAGCGGCCGCACCCACCGGGTCCCTGCGAGTCGTTCGAGCGGCCCGCGGAAGTAGAGCGCAGCGGCGAGCCATGCCACGCCGAGCAGCATGAGCGACGGCACCCAGCCGTTCACCGACAGCCCCGGGCCGAGCGGCACGAACGCCAGCCCGATCAGCCCGCAGGCCAGTCCCACGCCGGCGAGCGGACGGCGCGGCAACCGCTCCAGCGTCCCGTCGTTGAAGAAGAACCCACCGACGAAGAAGAGCAGGAACGTCAGCTGGTTGTAGGTGCCGCGGTTCACCACACAGTCGACCAGCCAGAGGAGCACGATGCCGCCCAGCAGCACCGACCGGCGGCGACGGAAGCCCGCGTAGAGCAGCGGTGCCAGCAGGACGAAGAGCAGGTGGGTGTGCAGGTACCAGAGCGGGTCCCAGGTCCAGTAGACGGGGTCCGCGGGTGCACCTGGGCCCACCGGCGCCCCGAGGCTCAGCACCGGGACGAAGAGCCTCGCCACGTCGTACAGCCCAAGACGGGTGATCCAGCCACCCGGTCCGACCACGCTCAGGACCGACGTGGCCAGCAGGCCCTGGGCCGCATAGAGCACCACCAGGAAGGTGGCGTAGCCGCCGAGCGGGAGCAGGATCCGCCGGAAACGGTCCACCACGACGCTGCGGCCCGGCCTGCGGTCCAAGGAACCGGCCACCAGCGAACCGGCCACGAAGAACATGACGGGCATCGCTGCGACCCAGGTGAGCGGGTCCAGCCCGGTGACGTGGAGGACCACGACCCGGTAGAGCGCAATGGCGCGCAGGAGGTCGAGCAGCACGAGCCGCTGCGACCGGCCCTGCAGCCCGGGTTGCGCCACCCCTCCAGCACCGGTCGGCTGGCCCATGCTCGCACCCAGGCGTTCAGCCCGGGGGCGTCTCCCGCCAGTCGAGGGTCGGTGCGTCGGCGTACAGCCGCTCGATCCGGTAGTACTCGCGCTCCTCCTCGGAGAACACGTGGACGACGATGTCACCAAAGTCCATGAGGACCCAACGGCGTTCGGCGGCGCCCTCGACCGACTTGGGCGAGCGGCCGGTCGCCGCCTTCACCTGGGCCTCGACCTCGTCCACCACCGCACGCACGAGCCTGGGGTTCGACGCTGACGCCACCACGAAGCACTCGCAGATGCCGAGCATGTCGCCCACGTCGAGCACGACGACGTCGGTCGCCCCCTTGTCGTCGGCGGCCCGGGCGGCGAGGAGTGCGGTGTCGGGCGAGGAGAGGTCGTTGGTGGTCACGGAGGTCCTGGGTTCAGAGGTTGAGGGTGTCGGGCCGGCAGGTCGGGTCACTTGGACAGGTCGCTGCCGACGACCACTTCCACGTCGGCGCTGCCCAGGTCCTCCTGGGTCGCCACGACCTCGGCGCCCAGCAGCTCACCGATCGCGCTGGCAGCGTCCTTTGCGTCGGGGTTCTGGTAGCGGACCTGCGAGGTCGCGACCTCGAACGAGTCGGCGTTGCCGACCGCGGTCACCTCGCCGCCAGCCTCGACGACCTTGGGCGAGACCGTCCGCAGGACGCCCTTGTCGGAGGTGCCTCGCAGCAGGCGCACGTTGGCCCGCTGGCCGGGGAACGCCGAGGTCGGGAACGGCACGACCTGCGGCACCCATTTCGGCATGGCGTCCTGGTCGATCCGGAAGAGCACGACCCGCTGGGCGTTGTTGAGCGGCAGCCGCAGCAGCGGCAGTCCGTCCAGGCGCACCTCGCCGGTCAGCAG
This sequence comes from uncultured Actinomycetes bacterium, assembly GCA_903941145.1. Taxonomy (GTDB): domain Bacteria; phylum Actinomycetota; class Acidimicrobiia; order Acidimicrobiales; family Microtrichaceae; genus CAJANQ01. The sequence continues at coordinate 2,528 of CAJANQ010000094.1, read as the reverse complement.
CGCCGCCACCACCTCGGAGAACGGCGGCTCGCCGGTGCCGGCCGACTCCCCCAGGTCGGGAACGGACGGGGCGAGCCCCTCGACCGTCGTGGCGGACGAGTCCGAGGACGTGGCGCCGAGCTGGGTCAGCAGCACCTCCCACGCCAGCTGACTGCGCAGCACACGGTTGGCCTCGGGCTCCCGGTACCCGGAGAACGTCAGGAACTCCTCGAACGCAGCCGGGTCGAGCGTGACCTGGCCGGCGGGGTACTTCACGGTCTGGTTCTCGTCGGTCGTCCCCTTGAGGACCGGCTCGGACAGCTCGACCGGGACCGGGCCGGCCGCCTCGGCCAGGGTGCGCAGCGCGGCCGACGGCACGGTGGAGGCACCAGTCAGGCCGAACGTCAGGTCGGAGCCCAGCCGGGAGCGCAGGGCGTCGATGCCCCCGTCGGCGAACACCTCGAAGGCTGCGGCCGGCGGAGAGTCCTCGTAGTTCCAGAGCGTCAGGGTGCTCGGGACCGGGACGACGGTGCCGCCCTTCCCGCCAGGTCCGCCCACGAACAGCGCCGCAGCAGCCAGCCGTCCGTCGGCGGAGGTGAAGGCGACCAGGTCGACCGGCGTCGGGCGCACCTCTGCGGTGTAGCCGGGCAGCGCCGGGTCGGTGACCGCGTCGCTCCTCCCACCGGTGATCCGCAGTGCAGAGCGGTAGCCGACCACGCCCAGGCCGACGAGCGCCCCGACGAGCAGCGCCACCACGACCCCCTGGGCCACAGCGACCTTGCGCTGCTCCTTGCGGCGGCGGCCCTGTCGACGCACCACCGTCGACCCGGCCGCACCGTCGCCCGCGCCGGCCGTCGGAGCCGCCGTCGCGGTCGCGCCAGTGGGGCCTGCAGGGGCGTCGGTCATCGTGGGCCACCATAGAGGCCGCGTTCTTCCACCACGGCGCACACCGCGTCGGGCACCAGGAACCTCACCGACCGCCCCTCGGCCACCCGCTCGCGCAGCTCGGTCGACGAGAGCTCCACCTGCGGCACGGGGACCCTGACGGCCGGAACGGCCAGCGGCCCCGACGGGTCGAGGCTGCCGGGCCGGTCGACCACGACCACGGTCGCCAGGTCCGCCAGATCCTCCCAACGGTGCCAGGTCGTGAGTCCTGCGGCGGCGTCGGTGCCGAGCACCAGGAACCGCTCGACGTCGGGCTCTGCGGCCCTGAGCGCCTCGAGCGTCTCGACCGTGTAGGTGGGGCCGGAGCGGTCCACCTCGTCGCGCCCGGCCGAGAGCCCGGCGACGCCGGCCACGGCGGCCTCGACCATCGCCAGCCGGTCGGCGGCCGGACTCACGTGCTGCTCGTGCTTCTGCCAGGGGTCGCCCGCGACCATCAGCACCATCTCGTCGAGCTGGAGGGAGTCGGCGACGTCGACCGCCACCACCAGGTGACCGATGTGGGGCGGGTCGAAGGTGCCGCCCAGGATCCCGACGCGCCGTCGCCCGGTCCCGTTCCGCCCCGCAGCGGGGCCGGCAGAGTTCGAGTCGTTCGGCACCCGCCGATCGTAGGCCCGAAAATTTCTCAGGAAGAGAACTCAACTCCGTGACAAGTGCGCCGATATCTGCTGAGGTCAGGAAAACCAACCTGACCCGGCAACGACGCCGACACCTCGCCACCCCGGTGGCGACGACCCACAAGAGGCCAGAACTGATGAGCGACTCCGTCGGGATGTACCTCAATGAGATCGGCATGGTGCCGCTGCTCAACGCACAGGAGGAGCGCGAGCTCTCCCAGGCGATCGAGCGCGGCGTTGCTGCTGCCGGGCGCAAGGCTGCCGGCGAGCGGGGCCGAGAGCTCGACCGCGAGATCGCTGCCGCTGCGGCCGCCAAGGACCGGTTCATCCGCTCCAACCTGCGCCTGGTCGTGAGCGTGGCCCGCCGCTACCCGCTGCCCCCGGGCATGGAGCTGCTGGACCTGGTCCAGGAGGGCAACCTGGGCCTCGAGCACGCCGTCGACAAGTTCGACTGGCGCAAGGGCTTCAAGTTCTCGACCTACGCGACGTTCTGGATCCGTCAGGCCATCGGCCGGGCCCTCGACCAGAAGGCCTCGCTCGTGCGCCTGCCCGGCGACCGGTCGGCCGCCCTGCGCTCCGCACTCCGGGCCGTGTCCGGCGACGGTGACGAGCTCGACGACGAGAACGCACGCCTGCACCGCCTGAGCACCCCCACCTCGCTCGACCGCACCGTCGGCGACGACGACTCGAACGAGCTCGTGGACCTGCTCGCCGACGAGGCCAACCCGAGCCCCGAGTCGCAGCTGATCGACAGCGAGCACTCCGAGTGGCTCCACGGCCTGCTCGACGTGCTCGACCCGCGGGCCCGCAGCGCCGTCGAGCAGCGCTTCGGGATGGTCGACGGCACCCGCCACAGCTACCGGGAGGTCGGCGAGGACCTGGGCATCACCGCCGAGGCCGCCCGACGCCTGGTCAAGCGCGCCGTGAACACGGTCCGCGAGCAGGCGCTCGCCACCGCGCTGTAGCCCCAGCCCGCCTCTGAGCTCGTCG
>CAJANQ010000093.1 GCA_903941145.1 uncultured Actinomycetes bacterium | reverse complement strand
GGCTTCCCGACACCGCAGTGCGCGAGCTCGACTGAGCCGGCCGCCGTTCAGCGACCCGGCACCTCAGGAGAGGTGCAGGCCGCACTCGGTCTTCTCGTTGCCGGCCCAACGGCCGGAGCGGGGGTCCTCGCCCTCGGCGACCGGCTTGGTGCATGGCATGCAGCCGATCGACGGGTAGCCCTGAGCGACGAGCGGGTTGACGATGATGTCGTGCTCGGCGATGTACGCGTCCACCTGTCCGGAGGTCCAGTTGGCGAGCGGGTTGACCTTGACCAGTCCGCGCAGGTCGCGGGCCAGGATCGGGGCGTTGGCGCGGGTCGGTGCCTCGTCACGGCGCAGGCCGGACATCCAGGCCGCCTTGCCAGCCAGGGCCCGGTCGAGCTGGCCGACCTTCACGGCCGAGCAGCAGTTCTCCGGGTCGGCTTGCCACAGCGCCTCGTCGTGCGGGGCCACGGTCATGATCCGCAGGTTGAGGCCGTAGTGCCGACGGACGACCTCGACCGTCTCGAGCGTCTCCGGGAAGTGGTAGCCGGTGTCGATGAAGAGGACCTCGACGGCCGGCGCGGCCGCCACGGCCAGGTCGATCAGGACAGCGTCGGTCATTGACGCTGCGAGGGCCAGGTGCGGGCCAAAGGTGCTGGCCGCCCACGCGATGATCTCGCCGGCGGAGGCGTCCTCGAACTGGGCGCCCAGGTCGCGCAGCTCGGCGTCGGTCAGGTGAGGGACGGCGAACGGTCCGGGCGGCGGCTCGGCGAACCCGCCCTCGGGGGCGACGGCGAGCGACATCAGACCGCGCACTCGGAGTCGCCGATGTTGGCCTCGTACGGGCCGGTCTCCCCGAAGTCCACGTAGTAGTCGGCGTTCTCGTCGAACGTGGGGAACTTGTCGAGCTCGGCCAGGGCGCTGCCCAGCTGGTCGGCGCCGCCGGCCCGGGTGAGCCACGCGTTGAAGTCCTCGCCGAAGTTGCGCTCGGTCGAGTAGCGCTCGACGACGGCGACGACCGCGTCCGGCACGTTCTTGGCGGGAAGGCGGAGGGCCTTCTGCCCGAACTGGATCTGCTCCTGGCCGACGTGGCCGCCGAGCAGCATCTGGTAGCCGGGGGCCGACCGGCCGTGCGCCCGGCGCTCGGCGCCGAAGAACCCGATGTCGGCAATGTGGTGCTGGCCGCACGAGTTGGTGCAGCCCGAGATGTTGATGCGCACCCCGTCGACCTCGGCCAGGCCTGCGGTCTCGAGGGCGTCGCCGATGGCAGCGGCAAGGCCGCGGGACTGCGTCACGGCCAGGTTGCAGGTGTCGGCGCCGGGGCAGGCCACGACGTCACGCACGAGCTCCGCGCCGGGCTGCGCCATCCCGAGCAGGTCCAGGCGGGTGTACACCTCGCGCAGTTGCTCCTCGGTGAGGCCCCGCAGCACGAAGTTCTGGCGGTTGGTGATGCGGACCTCGAGGTCCAGGTCGCGGGCCAGCGCAGCCAAGCCGCGGAACTGGTCGGACGTGACGTCGCCCAGACGGGACCAGGCGAGCGCCGAGACCGTGCCGTTGGCCCGGCCCCGGACCACGTTCGCCTCGGCCCAGCGGTCGTAGCCGGTGGTCCCGGTGAGCGAGACGGGGACGCCCTGGCCCATGGCCGTCACCGGACCGGTGCCGGCGCCGGCGGGCGCGTCACCGGCGGCCGCGACCTCGGGCGGGATGCCGCCCGGCCACGACGACGAGGCCAGCAGGAACTTGCGGGAGTGGAGGACGCGGCGCTGGACCTCGTCGAAGCCCAGCTCGTCGACGACCCACTTCATGCGGGCCCGGAGCTTGTTGTCGCGGTTGCCGGTCTGCTCGAACACCCGGACGCACGCCTCGATGGTGGGCAGGAGCTCCTCGCGGGTCGTGAACTCCTCGAGCGCCAGCGCGGCGTGGGGGTTGGCGCCGAGGCCGCCGGCGACGAACACGCGGAACCCGGGCTCGACCTCGCCGGCCTCGTTCGTGCGGGTCACTGCGATGACGCCGACGTCGTTGAACATGGCCTGGCCGCAGTCGGTG
>CAJANQ010000092.1 GCA_903941145.1 uncultured Actinomycetes bacterium | reverse complement strand
GGCCCGGGCCAGGGCCAGCAGGAGCAGCGCGACCAGCGCCTGGTTGCTGGCGTTCGGATTGCCGCCGAATGCGTTCGGGTCGATGGCCTCGGCCAGTCCCGGGATCAGCAGCGCGGCGACCGCCACGGCCTGGGCGATGTTCTCCGGGTTCTTGGAGGCCTCGTTCAGGACGGCCTGGATCTCGGGCTGGTTCAGGGCGCTGGTGATGCCCGAGAGCGTGGCGAGCAGCTCTGGCGAGAAGTTCTTGTTGATCTCGTTGATGAAGGCGACCGTCTTGGGGTCGAAGGCGTTGACGATCGACGTGATGCCGTCCAGGGCGAACTGGAAGCCCGGTGCCAGGTTGTTGAGCGCCGAGAGCTCCCTGAACTGGGTGGGGTCGGTGCGCAGGGCCACGCCGAACAGGAGCGTCAGGAGGGCGAGCGAGTTCTTGTCGCCGGCCAGCTTGCCGAGCCCGTTGGGGTCGCTCACCGCGACGATGCTGCCGACCGCCTCCAGGATCTTGGGGTCGACGGCCTGCGACGCGGTGACCAGGACCGAGAGCGCCCGGGGGTCGATGTTGTTGAGCCCGGCCACGGACTGCGGGTTCACCAGGCCGAAGAGCTCGACGACGGTGGCCACCAGCTGCGGGTTGACCCTGCCGCTGGCCAGGTTCCCCACCGTGGCGGGGTCGAGCCGCCGGAACAGGTTGGCGAGCGCCCCGACCGTGCTGGGGTTGAGCTGGAGGTTCCGGAGGACCTCGGGGCTCACGCCGAGCTGCTTGGCCACCTGTTCCTGGGTCAGGCCGTTGGCCCTGGCGAACGCGGCAGGGTCCTGGGCGATCTTGGTGATGAGGTCCAGCGCGGCCTGGGCCTGCGTGGAGTTCACCGCCGACGTCGAGGCCCTGGCGGCACGAGGGGCAGTGGGGGTCGGTCCGCCGGTCGCACCGCCAGCGGTCTTGGTCCCGGCACGGGCCACGGCGGTCGTCGTGGGGCCGTCGGCGCCGACCTCGGCGGTGTCCACGTCCTGCGAGCAGCCGGCCGCGACCACGGACACCGCGACCAGCGCGGCGACCAGGGTGACGATGGGTCGGCGTCGCACCAGACGGGTCCTCTCGGTACCGGGCCGGACGTCGGTCTGCCCCGGGGCCCGCCGCAGGAGGCGGCGGATCTAGTTCTTCGTGGTCCACCGTAGGGACCACGAGGGGGTGCGGCAAGGCGTCCGGCCGGGAAGATCCCCTAGTTCCTCAGGACCGGCGCAGCTGGTCAGGGACCGGTCGGCCGGTCCCGGTACGGGTCGACCTTGACGAACCGGGGGTCGATCTCGCCGGGTGCCAGGGGCCGCATGAGCAGGTCGATGGCTGTCCACAGCATGCGGGACGCAGGAAAGAACAGGAGCGGTCCGAGGAGGGCGAGCGAGACCTCGACGACCAGCATCAGCGGCACGTTGGCGTCGGGGAACGCAGTCAACGTGATGGCCATGAGCGCCACGAGCATCGCCCCGAAGACCACGGTCGTGTTGACGCCGAGCGAGCCGATCCAGTGGCCCTCGACCCGCTCGAACTTGAGGGAGCACCTCGGGCACCGGTCCTTCATCCGGAAGAACTGGCTGAAGATGTGTCGGGACCCGCAGGCGGGGCACCGGGCGGCCAGTCCGCGCAGGAGGATCACCGACGGCCTGGCGTCCACCTGCACCGGGGTGGGGATCTGCTTGCGCGGGACGCGGCGCGGCTCCATCGGCACCGAGTCAACCCCCTCGGCGCAGTCGGCGCACATCGTGGCCCCCTCGGCCGTCGGCCACGTCTGGTCAGCCGCCGGGCCTGGACGGGCGACCCATCAAGACTCCGAGGTCGGCCAGGTCGGCGACGCCCTCCCGGTCGAACCACCGGGTCGGCACCTGCAACGGGCCGGCGCCGACCAGCGTCCTGGCCGTGCCGTCCTCCATCTCTAGGACGTACCAGCGCCATGGTCCGGCGGCCACGTGCGCGGCCCGGACCTGCGACTGCGGCGTGGCAGAGACCCGGCGGTACATCACCTGGTCGGTGACCGTGCCGTCGGCGACGACGACGCGGGTGCCGCGTCGGAGTGCGAGCGCGCCGGCGCCGACGACCGCTGCCACCCCGGCGACGACGTAGCCGACCGGCCGGTCCGCGCTGCTGGCATCGACCGACCACATGAGTGCGAGCACCCCGAGCACCCAGACGACCACAGCCACCAGCCAGCAGGGCAGCGCCCACGGCGACGGTCCGCGCAGGACTGTCGGAGGGGGCGTTCGGGTCGCAGCGTCCACTACAGGGCGTCCATCAGACGGCGGGTACGCGACTGTTGGGTCGGCTCGCACCGACGATGCCCAGCATGATCGCCGCCATCGCCACGCAGGTCAGGTCCAGGCCGAGCACGCTGGTCGCCGACCCGATCACGGCCACGGTGGTCAACAGTGCGGCGCCGACGCCGTGGACCAGCACCACCTTGCGGCGGTGCGGTGCACCAGAGATCCAGGCGAGCAGCGCGAGCGAGAGCACGACCCCCACGAGCGGGACGGCGAACGTCTGCAGCACGTGGACCCCGTCGTTGCCGCTCTCGAGCATGAGCTCGGCGCAGCCGATGGCCATGGCCACCGCGCTGAGGTGCAGCGGGAAGTGGGCCATGACCCACGGCCGGGCGCTCGCGTTGACCACCCGGGCCGCGGAGGACGGGACGTCGGCGAAGTACAGCCACCAGGTGGAGAACACCAGGACGATGGCCACCGGCACGACCACCATGTCGCTGCGGGAGATCCCGCCCTTGAGCGCCGCAAGGCCGACCTTCACGAACGTCTCGCCCAGCACGATGATCGTGAACTCGCCGAACCGTTGAATGACGTGCTCGGCGTCGAAGCGGCCGGGGTTGCCCGGCCCGTCGAGCACACGGGACGGCGTCAGGAGGAGCAGCAGGCCCGCCGCGGCGATCGCAAGGTCGACCCGAGGGGGGAGCAGCGGGGTCACGGCGAAGCAGGCGGCGATCAGGACGTACCCGATGACCCGTCGTCGCTCCGGCGGCTCTTCCACGCCGTCGCGGGTCGTGCTGAACCGGTAGAGCGCGACGAGCGTGAGCAGGCAGAGCGCGAAGAGCGGCCCGACCACGTGGTGGCGGTCCATCGTCTCCTGGTCCAGGGTCTTGTCGCCGCCAGCGACGCACATCACCAGGATCAGCATCATCTGGACGACGAGCAGGCCCCGGGTGAGGTTGGTGGGCGTCCGGTCGTGGAGCAGCAGGTTGGTGCGCAGCCAGAGCGCCCACATCATCGAGAAGACGAGCAGGACCCAGACGGCGGTCCACCCGCTGGGGTTGTTGGAGAACGCCTGCGACAGCACCACGATCCCGGCTGCGAACACCAGGTCGTAGAACAGCTCGAGCGAGGTCTCCCCGGGCACCCCGTGCGTGGGGGAGATCTGCCGTTCGACGCCGAGCTCGTGCGGTCCCATCGGTGGTCGAGTGTACGGGGGCGCGTACAAGTGCGGACCGGACCGCACACGGCTACGTTCTGCGCGATGGCACGGTTCGGTCCTCATCCCGCTCGTCGCCCCGCCGTCGTCACGGGGGCAGGCACCGGCATCGGCCGGGCGATCGCAGTGGGTCTCGCTGCCGCCGGCCACCCGGTGGCGCTCGGCGCCCGACGGGTGGAGCGGTGCGAAGAGGTTGCCGCGGCCGTCCGTGATGCTGGCGGCGAGGCCGTCGCCCTGCGGCTCGACGTCACGGACCCGTCGTCGGTCGACGAGTTCGTGCGCTCGGCCACCGAGGCGCTCGGTGAGATCGAGATCCTGGTCAGCAACGCCGGCGACGTCCGACCCGTCACGGTCGTGGACGCCAGCCCCGAGACCTTCGCCGCCCAGCTGGCCGTGAACCTGGGCGGGCCGCAGGCGCTGGTGCGGGCCGTCGTCCCGGGCATGGTCCAGCGGGAACGAGGCGACGTCGTGCTCGTGACGTCCGAGGTCGCGGTGCGGCCCCGCCCCCGCATGGCCGGCTACGTCGCGGCCAAGGGCGGTCTGGAAGGAATGGCCGACGCGCTGCGGATGGAGCTCGAGGGCACTGGCGTCCGGGTCGGCATCGTGCGACCGGGCCCGACCTCGTCGGAGCAGGGCAGCGACTGGGACTCCGAGGACATCATGGCGGTCATCGACGAGTGGCGTCGGTTCGGGTTCATGCGCCACGACGGCGTGATGCAGCCCGAGGCCGTGGCCACCGGTGTGCTCGCCATGGTCGACCTTCCCCGTGGTGCCAGCCTGACCATCGTCGAGGCCCAGCCCGAGCCGCCCGTGCGCCGGAAGTCGGAGGACGCCTGATGCCGGCACCGCTGAAGGTGTCGGGCGGCGACGGCGCCACCGGCCACCTCGAGGAGCTCCGCCACGACCCGATCGGCCTCATGGAGCGGGTGCGGTCCGAGTGCGGCGACGTCGGCGAGTTCCGTCTGGCCGACCGCGACGTCGTTCTGCTGACCGGCGCCGAGGCCAACGAGTTCTTCTTCCGGGCCGAGGAGGAGGACCTCGACCAGGCCGCCGCCTACCCCTTCATGACACCGATCTTCGGCGAGGGCGTGGTGTTCGACGCACCGCCGGAGCGGCGGCGCGAGATGCTCCACAACCAGGCGCTGCGCGACAAGTTCATGCGCGGCCACGCCGAGACCATCTCCGGCGAGGTGGAGCGCATGGTTGCGGGGTGGGACGACGAGGGCAGGATCGATCTGCTCGAGTGGTTCGCCGAGCTCACCATCTACACGTCGTCGGCCTGCCTGATCGGCCAGCGGTTCCGAGAGGAGCTCGACGGCCGGTTCGCCCGCCACTACCACGACCTTGAGCAGGGCACCGACGCCATTGCGTTCGTCGACCCGTACGCCGACATCGAGAGCTTCCACCGGCGTGACGCCGCTCGGGTCGAGCTGGTCGGGCTGGTCCAGGAGATCATGGACCGCCGCGAGGTGGGCGGGGAGCCGCCCGAGGGGACCGACAAGGACCTGCTCGACGTGCTCATGTCGATCCGCAACGAGGACGGCACGCCGCGGTTCACCGCCGACGAGGTGACCGGCATGTTCATCTCCATGATGTTCGCCGGGCACCACACGACGTCGGGCACCGCCGCCTGGACGCTCATCGAGCTGCTGCGGAACCCCGTCACGATGGACGCGGTGACCGCCGAGGTCGACGGGCTCTTCGCCGAGGGCGGTACCGCCGAGGCCGGGACGGTCAGCTACCAGGCGCTACGCGAGATCGAGCTGCTCGAGTCGTCGCTCAAGGAGGCGCTCCGGCTGCATCCGCCGCTCATCCTGCTGCTGCGCCTGGCCACGACCGACCTGGAGGTCGAGGGCGTGACCATCTCGGCCGGCAAGCTGGTCGGTGCGTCCCCGGCCGTCTCCAACCGGCTGCCCGAGGCGTTCCCCGACGCGGGGGAGTTCGTGCCGGAGCGCTACCTCGAGCCCCGCACCGAGGACCTGGCCAACCCGTGGAACTGGATCCCGTTCGGGGCCGGCCGCCACCGTTGCGTCGGGGCCGCCTTCGCCATGATGCAGCTCAAGGCCATCTTCCTGGTGCTGCTGCGCGACTGGGAGTTCGAGCTGGCCCAGCCGCCCGAGTCGTACCGCAACGACCACTCCAAGATGGTCGTGCAGCTCGCACAGCCCTGCGAGGTGGTCTACCGCCGGCGGTCCCGCTGATGGGCTGGCGCGTGGTGGTGGACGAGGCCCTCTGCCAGGGCCACGAGGTCTGCGAGGCCGAGGCGCCGGGCGTGTTCGAGGTCGGCAAGGACCACAAGGTGCGGATCCTGTCCGAGACGCCGGGCGACGCCGAACGGACGGCGGTCGCTCAGGCCGTGAAGTACTGCCCGACGCACGCACTCAAGATCGTCGACGACTGACCCGGCCCCGGCCGGCAACACACAGGGGGAACCACATGGCCGAGTACCCGCGCGAGGAGCTCGAAGAG